>NZ_CDRRBS010000091.1:0-4035 GCF_977040545.1 Pseudostreptobacillus sp.
TAAATCTTTTCTAGCCTCGTTAAAGTCCGATAATTTAATTTCATCAATTTCATATAAAGTTTTATTTACTAATTTATTATATTTATTTAATGGATAATCTGGAAATTGTTTCTCCATATCAGCTATTATTTCTTCACTATTATCTTTGTTATTTATAAGATGCATAAACAACTCATTAGAAAGATAATTATTTTTTCTTGATTTAGATATCCATAAATCATTGTATGCATCTCTATAATTATTTCTTTTCATTTCAAATAATCCTAAATAATTAAATACTTCATTTATATCATAGTCTTCTAATTCATAAAGTTGTTTTATTTTTTCATCATTATACTTAACATCTTTAAGCATAAGTGAAGCTAAAGTTTCAATATAGTAAACAGATAATTCTTTGTTATTAGCTTCATATTGGCTTGAAATCAATCCAACAACTTTATCTGTATATTTATACTTTTCTTTTTCTAATTTTGTTTTTAATATATTTACTTGATTTTCTTTTTTAATTTCCCTATAATCACTTTTTTCTATCACAGATATATTAGAACAAGCAATTATTGGTATAATCAATAAAATACTTACTACTTTTTTCATTATAATTCAAATTCCTTAGCTAATAAATTTGCAACTTTTTCTCCTACCTCTGCACTAACTATTATAGATATAGTAATTTCAGATGAAGATATTTGATGAAAACTAATATTATTATCAGAAAATACTTTAAATATCTTACTAAGCATTGTTAGTGATGTAGATAATCCTATACCTACAAGAGAAACTTTAACAACATCATTATTTATCATAATATTATAATTTTCATCTAAATTAGAAAATATATCTTTAACAGTTTGCTCATCAGTTTTAGCTATAGTAAATGCTATACTTCCACTTTCTGATAAAACATCATTTTGACTTATCATATCTATTGCTATACCATTTTCTGACGCAAGTTTAAATATTGGATATAAATTTTTAGCATAAGTCGCTATATTATCTATTGTTACCATACTAATATTTTTGTTTATTGATATTCCTTTAATTTCTTTCTTTTCCATTATTTTCTCCTTAAATGTAATAATAGTTCCATTTTCTTCACCTAAAGTCTTTCCAACATATATAGGTATACCATATTTAAATCCTAACTCTACAGCACGTGGCTCCATAACACCTGCTCCAAGATAAGCAAGTTCCATCATTTCTTCATACGAAATATATTCCAATTTTTTAGAATTTGGATAAACTCTTGGATCTATAGTATATATACCATCAACATCAGTATATATTCTACATTCAGCACCTAAAGAACAAGCTAAAGCTACTGCTGAAGTATCTGAACCACCTCTACCTAAAGTTGTGACATCTCCATTTTCATTTATACCTTGAAAACCGGCTACAATAACTATTTTATCATCATTTAAATAATTTAATATAGTATTATTATCAATACTTTCTATTGTATTTTTAGTGTGTATACCTAATGTTTTTATACCAGCTTGTGCTCCAGTTAAAGATATAGCATTTACACCCATTTCTATTAGAGCCATAGAAAGTAAAGCTATTGTTTGTTCTTCTCCTGTTGCCATTAATCTATCTAATTCTCTTTTATTTGGATTACTAGATATTTCTTTTGCAAGTTTTATTAAACCATCAGTTGTTTTCCCCATTGCAGATACTACAACTACTAATTTTTTTCCACTATTTTTAACTTCAATTAAATGTTTTGCTATATTTTTAATTTTATCTGTGGTTGCAACTGATGAACCACCATATTTATGAACTACAATATTATTTCCCATCACTATTTCTCCTGTTTTTTATTATATTTTATCATATTTTATTTTTTTTTTAAATATAGAAATATTTTTATTTAACATTTAATATCTTGATTTGTATATATCTTGAAAAAATTTTTAAAAATGTTATACTATAACAAAAAAAATTAGGAGGTAAATATGTACAATTCAGAATTTGATGGTAATATTTTAGAATATATAGGATATTTTCTATTAATGTGTATTTCAACATTTGTATCTTTTGGTATACTATATCCTTTTACATATATTTTATTTAAACGTTGGGAAGTTAGTCACACTATTATTGAAGGTAATAGATTGGTGTTTGAAGGCAAAATATCAGACTATTATCTAAAGTGTATAATTTGGGCACTCCTTTCTTTAATAACGTTCGGTATTTATGGACTTATCGTTCCAATGAGACAAAAACAATGGGAAACAGAAAATACACATTTTTTTAATTAGAAAATAAAACAGGCTTAAGATTATATTATAAACTTAAGCCTATATTTTTAATTATTATATATTCCCACAATCAATATTCCTATTGATATACCATAAAGTATACCTAAAATCAAATCATTAATATTTGAAGTTTTATTTAAAATTATCGCTGTAACTAAAAATATCATTCCAATTACTATTTGTTTATTTTTATTTAATTTCATATTATCACTCCTTTATTGTATTATATCATATATAATTTTTCTCCCTTTTTTATGGACATTTAAGATTGTACTGTATATCCTATTTTTTTTCAACTAATTTTGTGACACTTACTATTTTAATTTAGGTAATTTCAAGCTGGAAAAAACGTCTTAAAAATGCTATAATGTAAAATAATCAATTTAATGATTGGGAGGTGGTTATGTGTCTAAAATAAATGTTGAAGATTCAGAAATCTGCGTTATTACCATAGATAATAGGGATTACATTTCTTTAACAGATATGGTTAGAAATATTGAAAACGGATCTGCTTTAATAGAAAAATGGCTTAGAAACAAGAACACAATAGAGTTTTTAGGTATTTGGGAAGAAATGTATAATACAAATTTTAATTCCCCCGAATTCGAGGGAATTAAAAATGAAGCAGGATTTAACCGATTTATTTTATCTGTTAAGCAGTGGGTAGAAAAAACGAACTCTATCGGTATAGTTGCGAGGGCAGGAAGATATGGCGGAACTTATGCTCATAAAGATATAGCATTTGAGTTTGCTTCTTGGGTATCTCCATACTTTAAATTGTATTTGATTAAGGAATTTGAACGCCTAAAGGAAGAAGAACAAAAGAAGTTAGGCTGGGATATAAAAAGGAATTTGGCAAAAATCAATTATAGGATTCATACAGATGCCATTAAAAATAAGCTTGTACCTGAAAAACTTTCAAAAGAAAAAATCAACTTTATTTATGCAAGTGAGGCGGATATTCTAAATGTTTCTTTATTTGGAATAACAGCGAAAGAATGGCATAATGAAAATCCGGATTTAAAAGGCAATATTAGAGATTATGCAGATATATCGCAGCTTGTATGCCTTTCTAATCTTGAAAATCTTAATGCAGTATTTATAAATGAGGGCATGAGTCAATCTGAAAGACTGGAAAAACTAAATTCAATAGCAATTGAACAGATGAAAATATTATCTGAGAGTGAATCAATTAAAAAGTTGAAATAAAAGGATAATATCAATATGTAGTATAAAGGTGATTAGAGTAAAATCTAACCACCTTTTTTGTTGTAAAAAAGAAGGAGGTAAATATGTGAATAAATGATTTTCATAACATTTTAGAGCTTATAAAACAAGATGTTTTGCATAATGAATCAGAGTATCTGAAGCTCTTAAATGTTGTCGGAAACAATCAGAGTGTTAATGTAAATATAAAAATGTAAGATTGTGTCAAAATAAGAATGTAGTTTTTTATTCTTGATAATAATCTCTAACTCTATATGATCTACCAACTATACTAATAACATTACAATGATGTAATAATCTATCTAATATAGCACTTGCTAAAGTATTATCAGAAAATATATCACCCCAATACTTGAAATCAGCATTAGTTATAACTATTGTTTACTTCTTTTCATATCTTTCATTTATTAATCTAAAAAATATAAGTGTCTCTTCTTTAGTTATTGGAATATATCCTAATTCATCTATTATCAACACCCTATACTTACAATAATGCTTTATACGTTCATTTAATCTTCCTTCTTTATTTGCCTTATTTAATTGTGCTATT
>NZ_CDRRBS010000092.1:0-3980 GCF_977040545.1 Pseudostreptobacillus sp.
CTTCCCATCCATTGTAATATGGTATTTTTGCATATGTTATTCGTCCTCATCTTCGTCTTCATATTCATCTTGTTGTTTTTTATAATACACGAAACCAATTGTTATACTAGATACTACTATAATAGAAATCACAATAAAAGATTTCTTTTTATAGAAAGGCTCTTTTGGTTTTTTGCGTTTAAAAGTTTCTTCTTGAGTTGTTTGTGTTGTTGTAGTCGTTGTTGTTGGCTCAACTTCTTCTTGTATTGTAGCAGTACTTTCCAGCTCTTTTATTTGAGTAGGTAATTTTTCGAAAGTTGCTTCCAATGTTTTATATTCAGCAGGAACAAATTCGCTATATTTGTAATTTTGAACTGACCCGTTTTCTGCGAAGTCATAAGTGTAATCATCAATAGTGATTTTTTCATTTCTAGCTATTTGTCCATTTTCTTTCATATATTGATAATTTTCTCTTGCTTTACTTATTTTATAAAACATTTTTTCAAATTCTGTTTGTTTAGCTTTTACTTGCAAATCTTCATTCATATTTTTAAAAATAATTTCTAAAATTTTTATAATTATAACACAAATTTATATATTAAATCTGCTAAAATACCTGTATTGTTATCAACCCCAACATAATCAACTACATTTTTTATATCTTCTTTTGCATTCGCTGGAGCTACTTTTAATCCTGTATTTTGAAGTAAAGGTAAGTCATTATAACTATCACCCGCTGATATTGATTCAGATTTATCTATATTTAATATTTCTAGCAATTTAGCTATCGCAACACCTTTATTTACATTCTTATTAACTACTTCTAAAAATGATGGATGAGATATTGCAAAGAATAATTTATTTGAAAAACTACTTTCATTCATTTTAATTTGTAGTTCTTTAACTTTTTCAGGAGAAGACAATAACATACATTTAATAATTTGTTCAAAATCTAAATTATTTATATCATCTATTTCTATCATATCTGCTCCAGTAAAATTGCCTTCTATACTAGAATATTCATCTATACTATTTGTATATATTTTACCATCATTATATGTTAAAAAAGTTAGACCATTATCATTTGCAAAATTATATAAAGATATAACATCTGATTTATCTATTCCTTGACTAAATAATCTTTTTTTAGTTTTGCATTCTATTATTTCTCCACCATTATTTGATATTATATATCCACCATAATTATCCATCTCTAAAATTTTAGCACTTTCAAAAGTGGCAAAAGTTGGTCTACCTGTTGCTAAAACAAATTTAACTCCTTTTTTTTGAACTTCTATTATAGCATCTACATTACTTTGTGGTATACAAACATCACTATTAAGTAAAGTTCCATCCATATCAGTTGCAATTAATTTATACATTATTTTTCTCCTCATTTTTTAGTTCTATTATTACTTTGTCTATCTTTCTATTACTTACTTTTAAAACCTTTATATTTACATCATTAATTTTAATATCTTTAATCTTATTATCATTTGTTGGAATATATCCTAATTTTTCTATTAATATACCATTTAAAGAATCATAATGTATAGATTCAAAATTTGTTTTTAATTTATCATTTAAATCATTTAAACTAACTGATGCATTAACAAGATATTTATTTTTACTGATTTTTTGTATATCTTCATTATCACCGTCATACTCATCATTAATATTACCAACTATTTCTTCCAATAAATCTTCTAAAGTTACCATACCTGATACTCCACCATATTCATCTACTAATATTGCTATATGCTTTTTTAAATTTTTCATTTCAATAAAAAGTGATTGTATCTTTTTAGTTTCTGGAACAAATAATGCTTTTTGAAGTATAGATTTAATATCAATAGAACTAAAACCTATACTATATGCTGTTTTAAGTAAACTTTTAGTATGTAGTATTCCTATAATATTATCCAAATCTTCAGAATATACAGGTATCCTTGAATATCTAATTATTTCATCAGTATTTAACAACTCATCTATATTCATTTCTACATCTATCGCAAACATTGATGTTCTTGGTATCATAACTTCACGTGCTACCTTATCATCAAAATCAATAATTTTTTCTATCATTTCAATTTCAGCTTTTTTCATATCAGTATCAGTAATCATAATTCTCAATTCTTCTCTAGATATAATCTCACTATTAACCGAATCTGATAGGCCCATAATTTTCAACATTAAATCAGTAGATAATGCTAAAATCTTAATAAACGGGATAAATAATATATATATACCTATTATTATATTTACATTTCTAAATGCTATTTTTTCAGGATTTATCATAGCAAGTCTTTTAGGTATCAATTCCCCAAATACTAAAGTTAAATAAGAAAGTATAAGAGTTACTATTATAACTGATAATTGATTATAATAAGGTATATTTAAAACATTTAAAAATTTAGCAAATACTTCAGATATACCAATAGCCGCTGATGCAGAAGCAAGAAATCCTGCTAAAGTTATTCCTATTTGTATTGTTGATAAAAGATTAGAAGGATCTTCTAATAATTTTTCTAATTTTTTTGCCTTTAAATTTCCTTCTTCAACTAAAACTTTTAATTTATTTTTATTTATAGAAACTATAGCCATCTCTGTTGAAGAAAAAAATGAATTTATCAATATCAAAATGATAATTAATACAAGCTGTAATATAATACCGGTGGTACTAATATCCATTTAAATCCTCCTATTTACTTGATTGCATAGCAAGATATGCAGCCCCATAAATACCTGCATCATTACCTAATTTTGCAATCTTAATTTCAATATTTTTTTCTATAGACGGTATCAAATATTCTGGTAAATGTGATTTAATCTTATCTATTAAAAAATCACCAGCTAGAGATACTCCTCCACCTATCACTACCACTTCTGAATCTATTATAGATAAAGCTATAGATATTCCTCTTGCTATATAATCTGCTGTCTCATCAACTATATCTAAAGATAGTTTGTCTCCTTCTTTTGCACATTCAAATACATCTATAGTTTCTGGTTTTCTATCTTTAGTAACTTTATAAAGTAAATTATTTTTATTTACAACAAGTCTATCTACTGCTAATCTTGATATACCTGTTGCTGAAGCATAAGCTTCAAAACATCCTCTTTTACCGCATCCACAAAGTCTTCCATTTTTTTCAAGAGTTATATGACCAATTTCACCTGCTGCCCCATTTTTACCTGAAATAACATTACCATCAACTACAACACCTGCTCCTATTCCAGTACCTATAGCCATACCTAAAACATTTTTATATCCTTTAGCAGAACCTACCCATGATTCTCCAAGCGTAATAACATTAACGTCGTTATCAACATAAACAGGTCTCCCTAATTCTTTTTTAAAAGCTTCAGCTAAATTCAAATCATTTGGCCAATCAAAATTAGCCCACATTAAAACAGTAGATTTATTTATTATAGGCCCTGGAACTCCTATTCCTAAAGCTAAAAAATCATTAAAATCTATATTATTTTTTTCTATTTCAGTTTTTAATACATCAACCAATTTTTTTACTATCGCTTCATAACCGTAAGATGATTCTGTCTTAACGTATGTTGAAAAAATTAATTTTCCAGTTTCATCTAATATTCCTATTTTAGAATTTGTTCCGCCTAAATCTATACCACCATAATATTTCATATATATCTCTCTCCTTAATAATTTATATAGTAATTATATAATGTTTAAGAAATATTTGCAATACATTAAAATTGCACAAATTTACTTTGTGCAATGAAATTTTATTATTTAATATTAAACACAACTTCATATCTCATTTCCATATTATATGGTGGAATTTTTATGTTTTCTAAATTTTTTAAAGCAGCATCTATAATATCTCTGTTATTTCTATTTAAATTAATCTTATTTCTAGGATTTATATATATATTTCTATAAATACTCTCGTTAAAATCTTTTTCTAGCTCCTCTAAACTAGAAATATTTACAACTTTAAAGTCTCCCAATTTATTTAAAGCTTCTTTTT
>NZ_CDRRBS010000093.1:0-3973 GCF_977040545.1 Pseudostreptobacillus sp.
ATATTTCTTAACAATTTTTTCAAAATCTACATAAGGTAAACTATTAATAAAATTAGAAATATCATTAAAATTATTAGTGTTAATCAACATATGATTCACTCCTTACAAAACCAAACAGTTTAATTATTTACACTATTATTATATCATATACCTAAAATTATTTCAATAACTTTTTAGAAAAAATTATATAAAAAATACTAAAAAACATAGGAAAATTAAGGTAAAAATTTATCCCTTGATTTTTGGAATATATAAGCTCTATTAATTAGTGAACTTTGTAAGGAGGTCATTGTTTTTAAAAATTTATCACAAGTACAATATAGTACAAAGGGAAGAAAGTTAAGTGTCGATATAGATAAAATGATTAAAATTATTCTTTTATCTATACAAAATCAGAGCTTGAAATTAGAAAAATTGAGAGAAACTGTAAAGATAATATTGAATTTAGATATAAAATAAAATGAATTAATTAGAAAAGATGATATTCAGTTATTAAAGAAAGAAGCATATCGAAATATAACTAGTGAATATAGTATTAAACTTAGATTGAATAGATCAATACAATTAGAGGGAGCTTTTGCTAATATAAAGGGAACTTTAAATTTGATAGATTTAGAAGAAAAGGTATCAATAAGTGTAGGTTTGAATTTAGTCTTTATGCTTTAGGACATAATTTAAGAAGATATATTAATTCTATAAGAAAAGGGAAAAAAGAAATATTCTTACATGAATTAAAGGTAAGTTAATTTTTTTTGATATAGAGAGTATATCATTTTTGTTGTACTTAAAATTTTAACAATTAAATTAGAAAACTTAGTTATAAAATAAAAGGAGTGAAAATTAAAATAAAATTAAAATTCACTCCATTTTTTTAGGCTTTTTCACTTTTTATATTCTATTTGTACAGACCCAAAATTTAAAAGTTATTTATTTTTACTAAATGGCTTTGTATATTGATTAATTATCTGATAACCATTTAACTTAAATGAATTTAATAATTTTTCAACTTCTTTATTGTTCCCAAAGACTCCATTTTTGACAACACCTTCTGCAAACCCTCTTATTGCTCGTGAAAATTCATCCAATAATTCAGGTGTCATAATTCTCATATCTGGGCTAGGTGATGCCTCAGTTCGGAAAGTATCACTGTTATGAATCATAATTGGAGTATATTTTTCTCCAAGAATATAATGATTCTTAAACCATTGTATCGAACTAAGTAACTGCTCACAGTCATCTTTTGAAATTAATTCTGTTATTGTTCTATTCTTACATTCAATAATTACATATTCAGAATTTGAAAATGCTAATAAGTTATCAGGAGCTTCTCCTCCAAACTGAACTTCTGGGCGAGATGATGCAATACCTATAACTGATGCTATATCATTAAGTGCTTTTTCAAATTGCTTCGCAGGATTATCTGAAAATTTTAAATCTTCCAATATAGCCGATACACGTAGAATATATTCATTAGCATTTAATCCATTTTTTTCAATATATTTTATAATAGAGTTAGATTGTCCATTATTTGTACTAGTTAATTTTGAAAATTGGATTCCCTTAATTGGTTTTAAAACCATAGAATTAAGGTTTCTTGCTGAAAGTAATATTTCCTGTGCAACAGCCTGATTGCTGAAGTTCTTATATTCAGCCATATACTGCATCAACAACCCTTTAGTTTTGTTATCATTTGTTTTATTCTTTTCTTGCTCTATAATTGAAAAACTTTCTTCATAGTTTTCTAAACATTCTTTTTCAAAAGCTTCACGCATCGCAAGAATCAAAGAATCTACATTGCCAGATTTATTGTACACAACATTAGATAAATTAGATTTACTAGCAGAAATCCACTCTGGGTTACGCTCAAACATATAATTAGTCAAAGCAAAAATATTTTCTACAGTAGGACTTTGTGTCGATTCCATTAGTTGTTCCCATAGCTGCTGAGAAAGATTCCATTGCTCTAATGTTGCTGAACTGAAAAATTCTTTACCATGTTGATTTACAATTACATCAGTTAGTTTTTCTCCCATTAATACTATTGAGCAGAAATCATTATTTGATCTAACTCCTCTACCCATTCCCTGTTCAATTTTCTGAATTTGTTCTCTGCATAATCTGTTATCATTTGGATTCATCCCTTGTATTGCCAAATCATACTCACTCCGTATACTTGGTAATCCATCAACAACAAGCATTCGACAAGCATCATCTGGTAAGTCAATTCCATCATACTTGTTTACTAGAATTGTAATTCCCGTGAATTCTCCTCTTTTTAATTTATCAACACCACTTTGTATATTATCTGCATTTGATGAAAGAATTTGACTAGGACTTATATCACTCCAAAAATTAGCTCTATCAAAAGATGGCACAATAACTACGACATTGTGTTTCTTAGCAACATTACAAATTTCATTTTTTATCTCTTCATCTGTTATCTTGGCATTTAAATGTTTAGGAAAAATTATGAGCCTTTCTCCAATATCATTTGCCTTTTCAGGTGTAATGATATTGGAAAGTTCTTTTTCTTTTAATCCAATACTAGATACAAATACACTATCATCCGCTAGTGTCGCACTCATAAATATCCTACGTTGAGCTTCTTCAAAACTAGTTATTTTATTTATAGGAGTACCTTTTAATGTTATTTCAACACTACGAGCAGAAATAACACAATTAGCTGTTTCCCAATTATCACGCATCAACGGAAGATTAAACAATACGAATGCTTCATCCTTATAATCTTCATCAGAAATACTATTATATATATTTTTATGTTCTTTTTGCCAAATCCAAAACGGAACCAAGTAACTATATCTCGGATCATTTCTGTCTTTTATATCACAAAAATTTTGACTTTCCTTAACTTCTGTGTAGTTAGATATATATGAAATTATTTTTTTATATAAATCATGATTAGATTCAATAGTTATTGTGTGTTGCTTTTCTATTGTATCTAAACAAGCATGTACATCATCGATTATGATACTACCAATTTTAACATTATTACTCGAGCGTAACCCAAACACGCTTTTACCATTAATTAATTTGTGTATATTTGTTACTAAAATTGCTTTATTATGCTTAAAATAATAATCTTCTTCACCTTTCACACCTTCATTATCATAAGCAACCCTAATCCCTAGCTTTATTGCTTCATCACAAACTTGCTTTATTAAAAAATTATCTGGAACAATATACACTGCAGGACCTTTTCCTTCATTTAAACAACTCTGTAAAATTGTTAACCCCACAACAGTTTTTCCACTTCCAGTATTCATTTTTATGATTGTGTTTTTTTCATTACGTTTATCAAACCACTGTTTCCAAACTTCTGTTTGAACATCACGAGGATACCCATAGCTTTTATCCTTTGTAGGCAATACCATAAAAATATCTCTCGGTTCTATAGATGATTGGTTAGAATAAGACTTCAATTTCGAAAAATTTATAGCCATATTATCTCCTCTCTTTTATACATAATACAAATTAAAACTCTGTATTTTTAAAATTTATTTTCTGAATATATGATATGATTATACCATTTTTAAACATATTTTTCCATTTGTACTGACCCCAAAAAGTTGGACAAATTAATTTAACTTACCAATAAGGATTGATTTCTGTAAGAAGCAGGAGTTAATCCTTTTAATTTTTCCTTTATTCTTTTGTTATTGTAATAATATATATAATCTTCTATTGCTTCTTTCAATTCTTCTAATGTCTTGTATTTTTCTTCTTGTTCATAAAACATTTCTGATTTTAACAACCCAAAGAAACATTCCATTAATCCATTATCTAAACTATTTCCTTTTCTTGACATACTTTGAGTTATCTTTTTCTCTTTCAATTTTTCTTGATATGAATAATGCTGATATTGCCATCCTTGGTCACTATGAAATATCAAATTTTCATAATTTTCATTTTCTTTAAATGCTAAAGTTAGGACTGCGTGAAATATCATATGAAA
>NZ_CDRRBS010000094.1:0-3938 GCF_977040545.1 Pseudostreptobacillus sp.
AAGTGGTTATTTAATTTGAAATATAATATATTTTAGAAGGAAGTTTTTTACTTTCTTCTTTTCTTTCTAATGACAATTTTTTATAAAGTTTTTTATATAGTATTGACTTTTATTATTTTTAAGGTATAATATATTACAGATAGGAAAATTCCTGTTGGATAGGAGGAAATGTTTTGTTAGGTAAAGTAAAATGGTTTAATGAAAAAAAAGGTTTTGGATTTATTTCTGGAGAAGATGGAAATGATTATTTCTTACATTTCTCAAAAATAAACAAAAGTGGTTTTAAAACTGTTTCTGAAGGTGAAGAAGTAGAATTCGACGTAGAAGACGGTGAAAAAGGACCACAAGCAACAAACGTAGTTTCTAAATAGTTGAAGATATATAGAATTAGTTTGGCTATCTCTTTAGGAGATAGTTTTTTTTGGAGTGATTTTTTTGAAATATATATTTAAAAGAATAGTTAAGAGTATTATGGTTATATTTACTGTTGTTAGTATAACCTTTTATATAGTTCATAGTTTACCTAATAGTTATATATATAATGATAGTGAGGTAGATGAAGTATTAAAAGAAGAATTTATAAAAAAATATAATTTAGATCTTAATTTAAAAGATCAATATATTAAATACATTTCTAACATTAGTAAAGGTAATTTAGGCTACTCAATGAAATATGAAGGACGAAAAGTTAGTGATGTAATAATTAAAAATTTTCCCATTTCTTTAGAATTATCAATAAGAGTTTTATTATTTTCTTTTATTATTGGATTTCCATTAGGTATAAATCTTGGAATAAATAAGAATCATAAATATCTGTATTTGATTTCAATATTGATATCTATACCAAGTTTTGTGATAGCAGGTTTAATTCAGATGTTTTTAGTATATTTTTATAAAGGTGTTTTAATAGATAAATTAAATTTCCCATTTTATAGCATATCAATTATAGGGTTTGATAGTGAATTACAAAAATTATTTCCAACAATTACTTTATCTCTATTTTTAACTTGTATGATTATAAGAATATTATCAAGAAAGATAGAAAATGAATTAAATAAGGGATATGTTGAATTCGCACTTTCAAAGGGTCTTGATATTAAATATGTAATTTTAAATCATATATTAAAAAATATTTTTCCATCATTATTGAGTATGTTAATCCCTTATTTCGTATCTATAATTACAGGCTCTTTTGTAGTTGAAAATTTATTTGGAATACCTGGACTTGGAAGATATTATACAAGTTCTATTATAGATCGTGATTATTCTATGGTATTGGGATTAACTTTATTTTATACATTTATTTTAACTTTTTTATTTACTTTAATGGATATATGTATTAGTTTTTTAGATAAAAGGATTGATAAACATGATTAATAAAAAAAATGTGTATATTATAATATTTATTATTTTAATATTTTCTGTAAAAATATTAAATAGATTTGATCCATATTCACAGGACTTACAAAATACTAATTTGGGACTATTTGCTAAAGGTCATATTTTAGGAACAGACATTTTAGGTCGTGATATACTTTCAAGAGTTATACAAGGAATAATGATTAGTATGTATATAATACTTTTAGTATATATATTGTCAGTTACTATAGGTATAGTTATAGGTTTTTTGATTTCTTATTATTCTAAAAAATTAGATTATATTGTATCTTATATAATAGAAGTATTTTTGTCTATTCCGAGTTTAATAATTATACTTTTTATAGTTATGTTTATGGGGAATAAATTTTGGATATTAATATTTGCTTTGACTTTAACGAGAAGCTTACGTATGATAATTTTTGTTAAAAATGAAGTAAATAAATTAAAAATACAAAATTTTGTATATATGTCACGTATAATGGGTGCAAAAAGTATATATATATTTAAGAAACATATATTTCCTAATATACTTGATATAGTTTTAGTTAAAGCAAGTTTTATGATACCTGGAATTATATTTTCTGAAACAATTTTATCTTTTATGGGGGTTGGTGTCAGTTTACCAAATGCTTCACTTGGAAATTTATTATCAACTGGTTTTTCTAATTTATTAGTTTCACCTATACAATTTTTAGTTTCAAGTCTTAGTATAATAGTATTAACTTTAATATTTGGAGGTTTAAATGAAGGTATTAAAAGTTGAAAAATTAAATATAGATGGAATATTAGAAAATATAAATTTTGAAATTGAAAAAGGAGAAATAGTTACTTTAGTAGGTTCATCAGGTAGTGGAAAAACGAGTATTGCCAAGGTAATAATGGGTTTATCTAAATTAAAATATTCGGGTGATATATTTGTAAATTCTAAAAAAGACTATATTAGAGGAAAAGATATATGTATGATTTTTCAAGATATAGAGCAATCATTAAATCCAGTATTAAAAATAAAAAAGCAGTTTTTTGAAGCTTTGATTTATCATAAAATATGTGATAAAAAAAATGTTATGGAATATTCTAAAAAAATATTACATAAGGTTAATTTGAATGAAAAAGTTTTAGATAGATATCCATTTGAGTTGTCAGGTGGGGAAAAACAAAGGATAGTAATAGCTATGATAATATCTCTTAATCCATCTATTATAATATGCGATGAGATTTCATCTAGTTTAGATACAGTTAATGAATATGAAATATTTAAAATATTAAAATCTACTAATATCTCATTGTTAGTAATAACTCATAGTCCTAATGTTATTAAATATATTTCAGATAGAATAATATATTTGGAAAATGGTAGAAAATTATACGATGGAAATTATTTAGGTTTTATTGAGGAAAATAATAAATATGTAAAAAGTATAAAAAGTGTTTTAGAGGTATGCGATGATATTTTTTAAAAATGTTAATGTAACTATAGGAGATAAAATAATTTTAAAAAATTTATCTTTTAATTTAGAAAAAAATAATATACTTGCTATAATAGGTGAAAGTGGTGGAGGTAAAACAACTATAGCAAATATTTTGATGAAGAAAATATCTGAATATGATGGTGAAGTATATTTAGATGATAAAGAAATTAGAAATTATTCAAATATAGAATATTATAAGAAAATATCAATAGTTTTACAAGATTATACAACTGCTTTAAATCCTTGCATGACAATAAGAGATGTTCTATATGAGCCTTTTGAAATAAAAAAAGAAAAGGTAGACTATATAAAAATAAAAGATGTATTAAATTTACTTAAATTAAATTATTTAGATATTGACACTAAAACTATTGATTTATCTGGTGGAGAAAAACAAAGAGTTAATATAGCTAGAATTCTTTTATTTAATCCAGAAGTTTTAATTTTTGATGAATCAATATCTTCTTTAGATATAGATTTACAAATAGAAATAGTAGAAATCATTAAAAAGATTTCTGAAAATATGAATAAAACTATATTATTTATTACTCATAATTTATCTATATTAAAATTTTTAACAAGGGATATATTAGTTATTAAAGATGGGACTATTATTGAACGTGGTGATGTGATAAATTATCCTAAAAGTGATTATACAAAAGAATTATTTTATAAATGGAAAAAAGATTAGATTAAAATTATTTTAATCTAATCTAATATTTTCAAGTAATGAACTTTTAGTAAAGTCATAGGGGAGTATAGGCCAAGAATTATTGACAAGCTCTATATTTTCTCCTATTTCTTTACCAGCATCTTTGTATATGGTGTAAATGAATTTACTACAATAAGAGGCTAAACTTTCAGTATCGCTTGAAGTAAACACAGAATATACTTTATTGTAGTAATTAGGTAGTAATTCATTTAATTTATTTTTTAATTCATTATTCATTTTTTTATATCTAAACACCGAAATTTGTCTATTTTCTATAAAATAAAATGAATAAAAAGGATTATCTACAAAGTCATCACCATAATTTTTAAATTCTATTAATTTCATATCTTCATTAACCAGAAAACAATGTCCCCATT
>NZ_CDRRBS010000095.1:0-3923 GCF_977040545.1 Pseudostreptobacillus sp.
TAATACGGTATATTTTTTATAAGCTCTGATGGAGTTATAATGTAGTTCTCTTTTTTCAATTCATCAGCTATATAACCATGTAAATATGCCCCTATTGTAGCTGCATCAATTATAGAATAATTTTGCGCAACTAAACCGGTTACCATTCCAGTTAAAACATCTCCCATTCCAGCTACTGCCATATATGGATTTCCAGTATTTACAACATATGTTTTTATACCATCGCTAATATAGGTATTCTTACCTTTTAATAAAATATTTATATTATTTATATTAGCATAATATTTAACTAACTCTACTGAATTTTTAATTAATTCTTCAATTTCAACATTGTATAATCTTGAAAATTCTCCAGTGTGAGGAGTTATAAGTGTGTTTATATTATCTTTTATGTCTATACTTGTATCTAAGGCACCAGCATCTAAGATCATATTTTTTGAGTTTTTATATTTATTTACAATAGATTTTATCATTTCTATATTTGTAATACCAGGTCCTATACCTAATACTTTACCACTTTCTAATTCTTCTATATTATCAGTAAATATGATTTCAGGAATATTATAAACTAAATTTTTCAAATTTTCATATTCAGAATACAAATATGTATAACCACTTCCTACATTTACACAAGCTTGACTTGAAAGTTTAGCAGCTCCTATATATTTGTCACTCCCTGAAATTATAAATGACTTACCAAAATTAGTTTTATTTGAATTTATATTTCTAGATTTTTTTAAATTATAGATATCCGTTTCTTCTATAAGAAAAGTATCACTATGCTGTAATAATAAATCATTAGGTATTATTACATCTTTAATTACAATAATATCGCCGGTATATTCTTTAGAATTATAATTTAAAAATCCTTTTTTATATGTAATGATAGTATATGTTATATCAGCTATTATAGCATCTTGAAACACTTCTCCACTTTCAGAATTTAATCCAGTAGGAACGTCGATAGCATAAACTTTATATTTTTTTATTATTTTAACTTCATTTATAAGATTTATAATTTTCAAGATATTATCGGACATATTTTCTTTAACTCCAACACCAAAAATTGCATCTACAACTATGTCGACATTATTTAAATAATAATCCAATTCATCTATTTGATTAATTATAGGAATACCTAAAGCTTTACATCTTTTGTAATTCAAATCACAAAGATCACTATAATTTAAATTTTCAACTCGAAATATAACGACATCTTTACCAATAGAATTTAAAAGACGAGCTAATACATATCCATCTCCTCCATTATTACCAAAACCTACAACAATTAAATATGTATCCTTACTTTTATCAATAAATTCAAATAATTTAAAACCAACATTTTCCATTAATATTTCTTTACTTATCTTGTATTTTTTTTCTATATTTTCATCAATTTCATAAGTTGTATATTTATCACCAATTATTATCATAAATTAATTTTCAACTCTTTTAAATATTCTTTTATTTTTTCTTTTAATTCAGGATGTCTTAATCCAAACTCAACATTAGCTTTAAACATTCCAAATTTATCTCCAGTATCATATCTTAACCCTTTGAAATTAAATGAATATATTTTATTTTTTGAATTTTGAGCCATTTTTAATATAGCTGGTGTTAATTGAATCTCTCCATTAACAGGTTTTTCTTCTTTCAAGTATTTAAATATTTCTGGTTCTAGTATATATCTACCAAGTGCAGCATAAACACTTGGAGCCTCTTCCACTTTAGGCTTTTCTACAAAATCAACAATTTCATAAGTATTGTCATTAATTTTTTCGCCTGGTTTTATTATACCATATTTAGATACATTTTCTTTTTCTACTTTTTGAACTCCTATTATACTTCCTCCATTAAGTTTATTATACTCTTCTATCAATTGTTTAGATACAGGAATTTCAGCTTTCTCCTTATCAGTATATATAATATCATCACCAAGCAATACTAAAAATGGTTCATTAGCAACAAATGACTCTGCACGACTGATAGCATGTCCTAATCCTAAAGGTAGTTTTTGTCTTACATAAAACATATTTGTCATATTAGATATATATTGAACTTCATCTAAAAGCACAGTTTTTCCTGCTGCTTTAAGCATTTCTTCCAATTCATAAGAATGATCAAAATGATTTTCAATAGATTGTTTATTTCTACCAGTAATAATCAAAATTTCTTGTATGCCACTTTCTATTAATTCTTCTACAAGGTATTGAAGTGCAGGTTTATCAACTATACACAACATTTCTTTAGGTTGTGCTTTAGTTGCCGGCAAAACTCTTGTACCAAGTCCAGCAGCAGGTATTATAGCTTTTCTAACTTTCATACAACATCTCCTCTTATTTAAAATATTTATGTCTTTTTATATAATAAGTATACCCTATTTTATTCTTAATTTCTACTAAACCAACAAATTTATCATTACAATAGACTTTAATAAATGAAAATGAATCATACTTTTTATCTTTAATATCCAAAATTTTAGTCATTCCATTTTTTAATTCTAAATAAAGTTTTTCATTTATATCAAGTTTTGGATAATCTAAAATCTCTTCTATAGTTATTTTTTTATTGAAATCTTTTTTACAAAATTTACCCACTTTTTCTCTAAAAAGTTCTGTCATTGTAGCAAAATATCCTAATTCTCTCCCTATATCCCTAACTAAAGATCTAATATATGTTCCACTACTAACATCACATCTAAATCTAATTTTTTTATTATTAAACTCAACATCATATATATCATATATTTCTACATTTCTAGATTCTAATTCAATTTTTTCTCCACTTCTTGCTAATTGATAAAGTTTAATTCCATCTTTTTTTATTGCTGAATACATAGGAGGAATCTGCTTAATTTTACCTTTATATTTATTTAATACCTCATTTAGTAATTCGATATTAATTTCAATTTCCCCTTTATATTCATTAATTTTTTTTCCTTCAAGATCCAATGTCTCTGTTTCATAACCTAATTCCATTTCAACAAGATAAGTTTTATCTTTTTTCATTAAATAGTCTGAAAATTTAGTAGCTCCATTTGCCATAACTATCATCATGCCTTCTGCTAAAGGATCTAGTGTTCCAGCATGCCCTATTTTTTTTATATTTTCCTCTTTTCTAATTTTTTGTATATATGAAAATGAAGAAATATTTTTAGGTTTATTTAAAATTAATATATAGTCTTCCAATTATTTTCCTTTCTAAAAATGGCAATATACTAGATATCGCCATCATTTTTTTCAATTATTATTGTGATTCTTGTTCCAATATTTATTTTTGATTCTATAGTAAATTTATGTCCTTGTATTTCTAATATTTTTTTAAATATTGAAAGCCCTAAACCATGACCTCCAGTATTTTTATTTCTTGACTCATCTATTCTATAAAATCTATCAAATATTCTTTCAAGTTCTTTACCATCCATACCATAACCTTCATCGCGTATAGATATATATCCATAATTTTCATCTGTAGTTGATGATAAGTAAATATTCGTACCTACAGGGGAATATTTTATACTATTTTCTATTACTATTCTTATGGATTGTAACAATAAATTTTTATCTGTTATAAAATCAAAATTTTCATTTTTATTTATAATAATCTTATTTGATACATCTATTAAATCATAATCTTTTTTAATTTGATTTAGTATATCACTAGAACTAATCAATATTCTATTACTTTTATCATATTCATCCGTTTCATTTCTTGATAAAAATAATAAAGATGATATTAATTTATTCATATTATCACTTTCATTAATAATAGCATTTATAGCTTCTATCAACATTTCATTTCTAGGAGTATTTTTTTCATTTTCTTGCATATTTTTAATATATCTTCTAGAAATCAATTCTGCATAACCTTTAAGTATAGTTATAGGTGTTCTTAATTCATGTGAAGCATCAGAAATAAATCTT
>NZ_CDRRBS010000096.1:0-3913 GCF_977040545.1 Pseudostreptobacillus sp.
AATTGTCCATTTTCCTGTTAATAGTTTTTGTGTAGTAAAAAAGGGACATGCTCCAAATAATTCTTGATTTTTCATATTCTAACTCCTAAAATTTTTTATATTAATAAAATAGTTGATATAATATATAAAGAACCTATAGATTTTTTTGGAAAACAATTTTTAGAATTTTTAAAAAAATATAATATAGAAACAGGGAGATTTACTGATACAACAGACTAAATTGTATTTTAAATTTAATTGTGGTATAATCGAATAAAGATTGGAGAAATATGAGAAATAATAGAAAAAAAGATGAAATAAGAGAAATTAGAGTAAGTAAAGAATATATTAAATATCCAGAAGGTTCTGTTTTAATAGAGTTAGGTAATACTAAAGTAATATGTAATGCCACTGTAGAAGAAAAAGTTCCTCCATTTTTGAAAGGAAGCTCAAAAGGTTGGATAACAGCTGAATATTCTATGTTACCACGTGCTACTAATACAAGAACTAAGCGTGAATCTTCTAACGGTAAATTAACTGGAAGAACCATGGAAATCCAAAGATTAATAGGAAGATCTTTACGTGCAGCTATAGATTTAAAAAAACTTGGAGAAAGAACTATAATGATAGATTGTGATGTAATACAAGCAGATGGTGGAACTAGAACTGCTGCTATTACAGGTGGATATTTAGCCTTGGAATTAGCTGTAAACAAACTATTAGATAGCGGGAAAATAACTGAAAATCCTATTGTTTCTAAAATTGCTGCTATAAGTGTTGGAATAGTTGATGGTGAGGTTTTACTTGACTTAGAATATGAAGAAGATTCAAGAGCTGAAGTAGATATGAATATTATTATGAATGATAGGGGTGAATTTGTAGAAATACAAGGAACTGGTGAAGGAAAGACTTTTAATTTAAAAGAATTAAATTCTCTTTTAGAAATTACTCGTAATGCTTTTGATAAGTTATTTACTTTATAGGAGAAAATATGGAAAAAATAGATATATTAAATCTTAATTTAGAAGAATTGCAAGAAGTTTTACTGGGTATGGGATTTAAAAAATTTAGAGCAACTCAAATATATGAGTGGTTGCATAAAAAACTTGTGTTTGATTTTGAACAATTTACAAATATTTCTAAATCGGATATAGAAATATTAAAAGAAAAATTTGAGATTGGTAGTTTGAAATATATTATGCACCAGACTTCTAGTGATAAAGAAACTGTGAAGTTTCTTTTTTCAATATCAGGTAAGAGATTGATAGAATCAGTTTTATTAAAGTATAATAATAGATATAGTATATGTGTATCATCTCAAGTTGGATGTCCATTAAAATGTGATTTTTGTGCGACTGGTATGATGAAATTTGAAAAAAATCTTAAAGCTTCAGAAATTTTGATGCAATTTTATTATTTGCAAAATTATTTGAAAGAAAAGGGTGATAAGATTTCTAATGTTGTATTTATGGGTATGGGAGAACCTTTTTTAAATTATGATGCAGTACTTAAGTCTATTAATATTTTAAATTCCAAAGAAGGTCAGGAATTTTCTAAAAGAAATTTCACAATCTCAACTTCTGGATTAGTTAAAGAGATAAATAGATTTACTGAAGATGAAAAGCAAATAGGATTAGCTATTTCTCTTCACAGTGTAGATAATGAAAAAAGATCTGAATTGATGCCTATAAATAAGGTTAATCCTTTGGATAAATTAAAAGAAGCTTTATTAAATTATCAAAGTAAGACAAAAAATAGAATAACTTTTGAATATATATTGATAGATGATTTTAATTGTGAAAGAGAAGATGCGATAAATCTTGTTAAATTTATGAAGTCATTTAATCATTTAGTTAATTTGATACCGTATAATAAAGTTGTAGGGAAACCTTATGAAACACCTAGTTTGAAAAAACAAAAAGATTTTTATACTTATTTATTAAATAATAAAATAAATGTAACTTTAAGAGAGACTAAAGGAGAAGATATACAAGCAGCTTGTGGTCAACTTAAAGTTAAGAAAGAGGAAATTGATAATGAAGAAAATATATAAATACACGATAACTATAATTCTTTCTTTAGTATTTATTGGTGTTTTATTTTTAGGATATGTTATTTTTGAAGTTAATAGAAAGTATCCAGATGATTTAATAGAAAATTATAAAACACTATCTCCTTCTGTTATCTATGATATTAATGGAAATCAATTAGATTTAATAACAGTTGAGAATAGAGATCCAATAAGTATAGATGAAATACCGGAAATGGTCCAAAATGCTTTTATTTCTGTTGAGGATAAAAGATTTAGAAGTCATAATGGATTAGATTTTGTAAGACTTTCTAAAGCACTATTTTTAAATGTTACTAAAACTGGACGTGAAGGAGGTTCTACTATTACTCAACAATTAGTTAAAACTATATTTTTAACTCCAGATAGAACTTTAAAAAGAAAGATTGTAGAAGCAGTGCTTGCTACAAGAGTAGAAAGAAAATTAACTAAAGATGAAATATTAGAACTTTATTTAAATACAATAAACTTTGGAAGAGGGGCCTATGGAATAAAGAATGCTGCACGGATTTATTTTAATAAATTACCGAAAGATTTAACTGTTGCAGAAGCAGCAATACTTGCCTCTATGCCTAAATCACCAACTAAGTATTCTAAATTAAAAAATGCTTTAGAAAGACAAAAAGTTGTATTAAATTTAATGTATAAGAACAATGCAATAACAAAGGAAGAATATGAAAAAGCTTTAAATGAAAAAATTGTATTTTCAAATAATAAAGCATTAGAAAGAAATCAAGATGAAAAAATATCTTCAACAAATATAGCACCTGAATTTACTACGGTTATTCTTTCTGAAGTGAAAAAAATATTAGGTATAGAAAATGAAGAGGATGAAAAATTATTGTTTACAGGATATAAAATATATGCAACAGCTGATATAAACATGCAAAAAGCAGCCTATAAAGCATTTGCAACAAATAATAATTTAAATAAGAGAGCGGAACTTGAAGGTGCACTAATATCTATAGATCCAAGTAATGGTTTTGTTAAAGCTATGGTTGGAGGGAAAAATTATGCTAAAGGTGATTTTAATCGTGCAACTAGTGCTAAAAGACAACCCGGTTCATCATTTAAACCTTTTGTTTATTTAGCTGCATTACAAAATAATCTTACAATGGGAACTACTTTAGAAGATTCACCTACAGTTTTTGGTAATTGGACTCCTAAAAATTATGATTGGAAATATAGAAACAATATGAGTTTATTAAAGGCTTTAGAAGTATCAGATAATATAGTTGCTGTTAAGGCTTTAGATCTTGCTGGGCTTAATAAAGTTATTAAACTTTGGAAAAGTTTTGGATTTGAAGATACAGAAATTCCTAAAGATTTAACAATAGCATTAGGTTCTGTTACATTATCTCCAATTGATATGGCTCGTGCTTATGCTATAATTGCTAATGGTGGAAATAAAGTTAAACCTCAATTTATATATAAGATAGAAAATAAGTTTGGAGAAGTTATATATGAAGCTGATACTAAAAAAGAAAAAGTATTAGAACCAGAATATGCAGCTTTAGTTACTCATATGATGCAATCAGTTGTAAAAAACGGAGGAAGTAAAGGAGCACAAATTTATGCTAAGGGAACTGCTGTACCTGTAGCAGGTAAAACAGGAACTACTAGTGATGATGTTTCTGCATGGTTTACTGGATATACACCAACTCTTGTAACAGTTGTATATGTAGGGAATGATAATAATAAATCTATGGGTAGAGGAATGTCAGGGGCAAGTGCAGCTCTTCCAATTTGGAAAAACTATATGCAAACAGTTTCTAATTTAAGTAATTTTGATATAGGTAAATTCCAATTTATAGAAGAAGGTTTAGCTAATGGAACTTTGGTTAAAAAAACTATAGATTTAAGAAC
>NZ_CDRRBS010000097.1:0-3885 GCF_977040545.1 Pseudostreptobacillus sp.
AATAACTGCTGAGGCATTTGAAATACCAGAAAAAACACTAAATACAATAGAGCTAATAGTTGTAGTTGTAACAATAGCTGCAAATTCTACTACACCAATTTTAGAATAAAATCTAGTTTTAAAATTGGTTCCTACAACCCAAAATATTTCATGTAAAAATGTAGGAAGTGATATCCATAATATACTTTTTACTAAACTTGTTTCTATATTTATCATATTTTTTAATTTATCAATTATTGGTAATTTTAAACTATATACTATATATACCATATATATTAAAGCTAACAATCTTGCAACAACAGTTGCAAAAGCTGCTCCACTTATTCCAAAAATTGGAATTAAAAGTATATTTCCAACAGCATTTACCAACAGTCCAATTAAACTTGAATAAAACGCATATTTTGCCTTATTTATAACCCTAAGTTGCATAGAAAATGCAAAAGATAATCCTGAAAGTGGAAAAGTCAAAACTGCAATTCTAAAATATTCCACTGCAAGTTTTATAACTAAAACATCATTTGTATAAAAAGATACTAATTTTTCAGGGATAAACAACGCAATTAATAAAAATGGAAACGAGATTAATAAACTTGCTATTATTAAAAAAGATAATATATTAGACAAATGTTTGTAATCTTTCTTACCATAATATTGAGAAGAAAGTACACTTGCTCCACTATATAACCCAAATGAAGCTACTATAAATACAAAATATATTTGATTTATTATACCTAACCCAGAAACTGCATTAACTCCTAATCCTAATGCTGGATTTTCTCTTCCAACCATAAAATTATCTAAAAAATTAATTAAATTGTACACTAAATTTTCAAGTAAAACTGGTATTCCTATAGAAAATATAGATTTATAAATTAAAATATTCTTATTTTTTATCATCTAAATCCCCTTTATTTTCAAATTCGGAAAATATCAACAAATGATCTGAAACATATTTTCTAATTTCTTTATAATTATTTTTAGTATAATCATATACACCATATCTACCTGTATATTCTTTTAAATATTTTCTATTAAAAAACATATTATCATAACTATTTGCAAGCCCATTACTTCCAATTGTAGTTTTAAATTTATTAGGATTTATAACTTCCTGAACATTATATTCATTTTTAAAATATTTAAATGAATTATTTGTACTTGGAATATTAAAATCTCCTAAAAGAATAACATCTTCTTCTTTGCTCTTATCTAAAAAATATTTATATACTTTATGATAACGACTAGCCTCTTCTTCTCTATACGACTTATTATCACCAAATATTGAATGTGCAGTAATTAATACAAAATCAAATTTATTTGATTTAACATAAACTGCAAAAGGTGGTCTTATAAATTCTTTAGACTTTCCATCTTTATATATTCCTAAAGATTCTATTTTATCTATTTTATCTTTTTTATATATAAATGCATAATATTCTTTATATTCTTTTGTTCCAAGTGGTCTAGAAGATATAACATATCCCCATTTCTTATTAGTTATTTTTTCTATTTCATTTTTTAATCTATTCAACCCATCATGATTCATAACCTCTTGTAATGCTACTATATCAAATTTTGATATAATTTTAGCTTGTGAAGTATAATCTTTTTCAACTGTACCTAAACGCAAGGTATTATAACTTGCAATAGTTATAGGTTCAGATAATAATATTGATGAATAAATTAAAAAAAGAAAAGAGATTAATATTTTTTTCAAACTAACCCCCTCCTTTATTATTTAATTAATTTGCTCTTTCCATGTATTCACCAGTTCTAGTATCTATTCTTATTTTATCTCCTATATTACAAAATAAAGGAACTTGTAATTGATAACCAGTTTCTATAGTTGCAGGCTTTGTAGCACGTCCTATAGTATCTCCTTTTAATCCTGGTTCTGTATATGTTATTTCACGAACAACAGTATTTGGTAATTCTACACCAACTGGACGTTCTTCATAAAGTAATACTTGTATAACCATTTCTTCAACTAAGAAATCTACTGCATCTCCTAAATCTTCTTCTGTCAAAGTCATTTGATCGAATGTTTCTTGGTTCATGAAATAGTAATCTCCATCCATTTGATATAAAAATTGCATTTGAGATCTATCAAGTATAATATCATTCATCATTTCAGTTGATAAAACAGTTATTTCTTGAACTTTTCCACTTATTAAATCTTTTATTTTAAACTTCATTTCTGCTGCACGCGCTTTTTTACCTGAAGTTGATTGATGTCTATCTGCTTTTAAAATTAAATAAGGTACATTATCTTGTACATAAGTATTACCTTGTCTTAATTCCATTGCTGCTTTCATTTATTTCCTCCTAAATTTATGTGTTTTTACTGATTAATTATACTATATTTAAATACTAAAATCAAGATAACAAAAAAAAGGGCATAAACCCTTTTTGATCAAATTGGTGGAATATAGAATTTTCCATAAAAATGTTCTGTTTTATATGTATTTATTATAGCAGAAGGATCAGCTTTTAGTATAGTTTCCACTACATCGTTAACCTCATAAACAGATACAACAGTATAACAAAATGAAACTTCTTCATTAGAATATGCACCATTTGCCCTAAATTTAGTCATACCATGTCTATAATTTTCAATATAAGCCTTTATAACTTCTTTTTCTTTTTTAGTTACTATATTTAATGTTATCCTATGATACCTATTATAGAAAGTATCTATAACCTTAGTTGTTACAAATTGAAAAACTAAAGTATATCCAGCATTATCCCATCCAAACATATAGCCAAATATAAAAATTATAAGCATATTCAATACAAATACATAAAGCCATATAGATTTATTTATTCTATTTGAAATATATAAAGCTATAAAATCAGTACCTCCTGATGAACCACCAGCTTTAAGTGCAAGAACAAGCTCAAGTCCATAAACAACTGCACCTATAGTAATATTTAAAACTATACTATTAAATAGTGGTTCAAAATGTAATCTTTCTAAAAAGAATGAACATGCAAAAATTTGAACTAATGAGTAAAAAACAAATTTTTTACTAATTTCTTTAGCACACATTAATGCTACTGGAAAATTAAGTATTATTAATAATATTGCTAAAGGTATTTGAAAACTAGTAGTTTCTAATATTTTATTAAATAATAATGCAATTCCTGTGAAACCTCCTGTTATCAAATTAGAAGGTCTAATAAAAACTTCAATGGAATAAGCTTGTATAAATCCAGAAATTATCATTAAAATAGTTGTAATTATATATGCCGAATATTTTTTATATACATCTCTCATTACTTATCTATCTCCTAAAAATAATTAATCAACTATTACTATAACATTTTCTTCAGGATATGTAAATCCTGATTTTTGTATTTTATTATTACCATTTACCCATTTATACAAATAATATATTGAATCATCTTCATTTCTAACACATTTATGTGATAATGGGATAGTTCCTAAATGAGAGGCTGTAACTTTTTTTCTTACTTCTCTTGATTCTTTAGGATCATAAGTTGACGGTATACCATGAAGATATGCTCCTCCATTAAATCTTATAGCATATTTAGCATCACCTATTATTTTTTTTTCATCCGTATCTGAAGTATAAGGCATTATAGGTTTAGTATATGCAACACTAAATATTCCTCTTGGTGTTACAAAACCAGCACCACTAGATATACCAGTCGTTACATATCCTACACTGTTAACATTAAATATTCCTGTTTCTTTATTTCTTTCTATACTAACTTGCGTTTGGCTATGTCTATCTATATAAATAAACTTATTAACATCATCTTTTACATCTAATTTTTTTATATATCTCTTATTTTTCTTAGGTATTTTATATAATTTATCTCCATAGGACATAGTTTTAATATATATATATTTACTATCTT
>NZ_CDRRBS010000098.1:0-3803 GCF_977040545.1 Pseudostreptobacillus sp.
TTTGATATACAAGTTAAAAGATTACATGAATATAAACGTCAAATGTTAAATATATTACATATTATGGATTTATATAATAGAGTGAAAGAAAATCCTTTATTAGATATAGTTCCTAGAACATTTATATTTGCTGGTAAGGCAGCACCTGGTTATAGAAGAGCTAAAGGTATTATTAAATTAATAAATGCTGTTGCTGAAGTAGTTAATAATGATACAAGTATAAATAATAAAATTAAAGTTGTATTCTTAGAAAATTATAGAGTTTCTCTTGCTGAAAAAATATTCCCAGCAGCAGATGTATCAGAGCAAATATCTACAGCTGGAAAAGAAGCTTCAGGTACAGGAAATATGAAGTTTATGATAAATGGAGCACTTACATTAGGAACTTTAGATGGGGCTAATGTAGAGATAGTTGAAGAAGTTGGAGAAGAAAATGCATTTATATTTGGTCTTAAAGCTGATGAAGTTGCTAGGCTTGAGGGATATGGTAAATATGATCCTATACAAGAATATGAAATAGTTGAAGGATTAAAAAAGGTTATAGATCAATTAGTTGATGGAACTTATGATGATTCTCATACAGGAATATTTAGAGAATTATATAATTCATTATTATATGGTGTTGAAGGTAATAGACCGGATGTATACTTTGTATTAAAAGATTTCAGTGAATACAGAAAAACTCAAGAAGCTGTTGGTATAGAGTATAAAGATAAAGAAACATGGATAAGAAAATCATTAATTAATATTGCAAATTCAGGTAAATTTAGTTCAGATAGAACAATAATGGATTATGCACGTGATATATGGGATATTAAAGAATGTTTACCAAAAGATTATATAAATGAAAATAAATAGTTTATAAAAATATGAAGTGTAAAATTATTTTACACTTCTTTTTTTATTTAAACACAATATATAGTGTTTTTTATTTTTAAATAAACGATATACAGTATTTACTTTGTATTTGTAAAAAAAATAATATTAAATAAATATTTTTTTTAAAGAAAAAGCTTGAAAAATAGGCTTTTTTATGGTATAAATTATTAAGAGTGGTAGAAAGTGGAAAATTGTGGGAAAAAGTGGAAGCTTGGAGGTGATATTAATGTTTATTGGAGAATATGAATGTAGTATAGATGCTAAAGGACGTTTAATGTTACCTGCTAAATTTAGAGAAACACTTAATGGTGAACCATTTTATATCACAAAAGGGACAGAGGGTCAAATAACACTTTATCCTAAAAATAGATGGGAAGAATTAATTGAAAAATTAAATTTAGCTCAAAATAGAAAAGTTAAGAGATTTGTAATAGGATCTGCTCAAGAATGTGAATTTGATAATCAAGGAAGATTTACGATACAAACTTCTCTTAAATCTTTTGGAGAATTTAATAAAAAAGCTATGGTAATTGGTATGGGAGATCAAGTAGAGATTTGGGCTCAAGAAAAATACGATATAACTAGTGAAAGTGAAATTAGTGAAATTGCAAAAAGTTTAGATATATATTTATAGAAAGGAGTGGAAATGGAATATCATAAGCCTGTATTATATGATGAAGTATTAGAATATATTATAGATAAAGATAAAGACATTATATATGTTGATTGCACATTAGGTGGTGGTGGACATAGTGAGGGTATACTTATGAATTCGACTCCAGGTTCTAAATTGATTGCGATAGATCAAGATCAAAATGCTATTGATTTTTCTAAAAAAAGATTAAGTAGATATGGTGATAAAATTCAAATATTTAAAAATAATTTTGAGAATTTAGATACTGTATTATATTTATCTGGTTTTAGTAAGGTAGATAGAATTTTAATGGATATAGGAGTTTCTTCTAAACAATTAGATGATGATCAAAGAGGCTTTTCGTATAAAAGGGAAGCAAAACTTGATATGCGTATGGATAGAAATCAAAAACTTAGTGCATATGAAGTTGTTAACGAGTTTTCTGAGGTAGAAATTGCTGATATATTGTATAAATATGGAGAAGAACCTAAATCAAGACGTATAGCTAAATATATAGTTGAGTATAGAAAAAATAAAAAAATAGAAACTACCATAGAATTAGCAGATATTGTAATTAAAGCTATAGGTAAAAGCATGAAAAAACATCCTGCAAAAAGAACTTTTCAGGCTATTAGAATATTTGTTAATAGGGAGTTAGAGGTTTTAGAAAATGCATTAGATAAAGCTATAAAGCAATTAAATCCAGGGGGTAGATTGTTGGTTATAACTTTCCATTCTTTAGAGGATAGAATGGTTAAAGAAAAATTTAGAAATTATGAGAATCCTTGTACTTGTCCTGGAGATATACCTATTTGTATATGTGGGAATAAATCTTTAGGTAAGGTTTTAACAAGGAAGGCTATAAAATCTACGGATAGTGAGCTTGAAAATAATAATAGAGCTCATTCAGCAAAATTAAGAGTATTTTTAAAGGAGAGTAAGTAATATGATTGGTAGAGTAAAAGTTATAAATAGAGATAGTAAATCAAGAGATGCGAGATTAAATTTGATTCAAAATGTAGAATTACATACAATGAAGGTTTTATTTTTAGGAGTTTCAATAGTAACTACTTTTTTATCATTTAATATATATACTCATAAAGAATTAACTAATATTGCACATAGTGCATATGTAGTAAATAAACAGATAGATCATACACTTAGAGAAATTGATTCTATGAAATCAGATTTACTAAAAAATACAAATATTCTTAATGTTCAAAGTGAATCATCTAGTCAAGGTTTTGTGTTTAATAATGATTTAAAGTTTGTAAAATAGATAATTAAAATTGCTAAGGCAATTTTTTTTATTTACTATGAAGTTGAAGTATGGTAAAATAAAAGAATATGGGAGGATTTATGAATGAATATATAAAACAAAAAGTAGATGAGATTTTTACTGAAATTGTAAATATAAGAAGAAATATACATAAAAATCCAGAATTAAGTGAAAAAGAATATGAAACTTCAAAGTTTATACAATCATATTTAATTAAACACAATATTGAATTTAAAATAGTTGCAAATACTGGAGTATATGCATATATACATAATGGGAAAGGTAAAAATATTGCTTTTCGTGCAGATATTGATGCACTACCTATTTTTGAAGAAAGTGGTGTTGAATTTTCTTCTGTAAATTCTGGTGTTATGCATGCTTGTGGTCACGATATACATACTAGTGTACAGCTAGGATTAGTTAAATTGTTATCTGAAAATAAAGATATGTGGAAGGGTAGTGTTAAATTTTTCTTTCAACCGGCAGAAGAAACTATAGGTGGTTCTAAGCGTATGTTGGAAGATGGAGTTAATAGTGATTTTAAAGCTGAGGCACTTTTTGGATTCCATGTTGCTCCAGAAATAGAAGTTGGTAAAATTGGAATAAGATATGGTAAATTACATGCGACTTCTTCAGTTTTTGATATTAAAATAAAAGGTGTTTCAAGTCATGCAGCTATGCCACATTTGGGTATAGATACGATAGTGATAGCATCTAAAGTTGTTGAATATCTGCAAACTATAGTAAGTAGGAAAATTGATCCTAGAGAATGTGCTGTAATTACTGTAGGTACTTTCAATGCTGGTACAGCAGTAAATATAGTTGCAGATTTTGCCCATCTTACAGGAACGATAAGAACTTTAACTATGGAAACGAAAGAATATATAGTGAATATATTAAAATATGATTTACCTAAATTTGTTGAAAGTCTAGGAGCGAGTATAGAAATTGATGTTAAAGAAAGTTATCATCCTGTGATAAATGATTTTGAAAAAACTAAATTTTTAGAAG
>NZ_CDRRBS010000099.1:0-3723 GCF_977040545.1 Pseudostreptobacillus sp.
CTCTAGTATATCTTCTATTATAGTAATCTATTAAATTATCTCTAGTAAATCCTCCTACACTTTCAGTAGAACCTATAACATTTTTAGAAATATTACCTTTAAATAATTCACTATACATCATATCATATACAATTTTTGCAGTTTCATCATTACTCATATTTATTTCTTCAAATATTATTTCCTTCTCTTTTTTTAACTGTTCTTCAGGAAAAATAGGGTTTACTATCATATCAAACATAATATCTGTTGTTTCTTTTTGTTTAGAAGATAATGAATTAAAATAATATGCTGTAACTTCTTTTGAAGTATACGCATTAAAGTCAGCACCATAAAAATCCATTTCTTCACTTATTTCATAAGATGTTCTTTTTTTAGTTCCTGTAAACATCATGTGTTCTAATAAATGTGAAAGTCCTCTCTCATCATCTCTTTCATTTTTTGACCCAGTATTAAATACTAAACTCAAAGAAAAAGTTCTATCTGTATCTATTTTATTCAAAATTACTTTAATTCCTAAAATATCTAAAATCTTACTCATTTAAACCTCTCTTTTCTATACTTTTAAGTAGACTTCTCTTATATTGTTTTTCTTGATTATATATATTAAAATCATCTAATTTTGTACTTATATAGTCTGGAAATAAATTATTATATGGTCCCAAATATATAGAAATATATTCTATGCTTATACTGTTTTCTAATAAATTTTTCATATTTTCTGATTTTTCTGATGAAAATAAAAGTATTATGAATATCAAAAAAATTATTACACTTGCTTTTATAATCCCAAATACTCCACCTAATAACTTATTAAACAATGATAATATTGAAACATCCATAATCTTAGATAATATACCAATAACTAGAGTAAGTGCTATATATAGAAAAATAAATGCACAAATGTATATTATATACTTATTTATTACATTTTCTTCATCAAGTGAAAATAAAGAAATAACTATATCAGTAAACTTAGGAACTAAATATATTATTAACATAAATTTTATTAAATTAAATGCTTCTTTTACAAATCCCTTTTTCATACCTAAATAAAACATTAATACTATTATAGATATGATAAGTAAATCTAATATCATAAAATCACCCTCCTTTATATACTCTTTCTACTCTATTTGATACAGCACATAACAACTCATAACTTATAGTCCCTATACTTTTTGCAACATCTTTAACCAGTATATTTTCTCCAAATATTTCAACAAAATCTCCGACTTGTATATTTTCATCGCCAAGTACCATAAATTGATCCATACAAATATTCCCTATAATCTTATATTTTCTATTATTAAAATAAACATATCCCTTATTAGATAAAAATCTAAATAATCCATCAGCATACCCCATTGATACTGTAACAATAATATCTCCTTTTTTAGCTTCAAAGGTATTTGAATACCCTATATTCCAATCTTCATTAAGTTTTTTAACAAAACTTACTCTACCTTTTAAAGTCATTACGGGTTTATATTTATTATTCAATTCACCACCATAGGCTAATATTCCTATTCTATATAAATTAAATTCATTAAAATATGAGTTGTAATTTTCTGTTCCAAAACTATTTAAAAAATGCTTATATTTTATATCGTATTTATCAGCTATTTCAATAAATCTTTTATATTGTAATTTAGTAAATTCTTCATTACTATCAGCAGAAGTCAAATGAGAAAATATACCAATAGGTTTTAACATATCTAAAGCTTTTTCTATGTTTTTAGAGTCAAAACCAATTCTTCCCATACCAGTATCATATGCTATATGAAAGTTTCCTTTTATATTTCTACTTAATATATATTCTATTTCTTCAAATCTTGATATAGTTATATCTATATTATTTTTCACAAGAAATTCTATATACTCAAGCTCAACTAAAGATAATATCAGTATTCTAATATTTTCATCTATTTTTCTTATTTCCATTGCTTCTTCTATTGTTGCAACAGCATAAAATTTTATACCATATTTTATTGCAAATTCAACTATTTCTTTAGCTCCCATACCATAAGCATTAGCTTTAACAACTAACATAATTTTTTCTTTATCAATTTTTTCAGTTATTAAATCTAAATTATATTTTAAATTATCAAAATTGACTATAGCCTTAGATCTCATTTTTAATAACTCCTATTATTTTTTCTACTACCTCTTCAAAACTAAGATTATCTGTATCTATTATTTTAGCCCCATCTGCAACTTTTAATGGAGAATGTTCTCTATGACTATCATCATAATCTCTTTTTAATATATCTTCTAAAATTTTTTCATAACTCAAACTTCCATCTTCTAAATATCTTCTATTTGCTCTAACTTCTGGACTAGCTGTTAAATATATTTTAACTTCAGCATTTGGAAAAACCACAGTTCCTATATCTCTACCATCTAGTATTACATCATTATTAGACGATATTTCTCTTTGTAAGTTTACCATATATTCTCTAACGGATTTAATAGAAGATACTTTTGATGCTATTTTAGAAACTTCATTACTTCTTATCTTTTCACTAACATCTTCACCATCTAAAAAGAATTTTTTATTTACTATCTTTAAATCTAAATTTTTTAAAACTTCTTCTATATTCTCTAAATTTAAATTATCTTTAATAACCTTATATCCCAATGTTCTATACATTCCACCCGTATCTAAATGTAATAAACCTAATCTTTTTGCTACAGCTTTTGCAACACTACTTTTACCACTTCCAGATGGTCCATCAATAGCAATTCTCATTATATCTCCTCATAACTCATATTAATTTTATCAATTTTTTTTGCATATCCTGTTTTTTCATCTATTATAACTTCTATAGCATTTATTCTAACATCATCTTCACATACCTTAAGTTGAGTTGGCATACCTGTTTTAAATCTATATAGAACATTTTTTTTATCCATACCTATAACACCGCCATGACCACCTGTCATACCAACATCACTAATATATGCAGTTTTTCCTAAAAGTATCTTATTATCAGCAGTTTGAACATGTGTATGAGTACCATATATAGCAGAAACTTTACCAGCAACATTCCATCCCATCGCAATTTTTTCTGAAGTCACTTCAGCATGGAAATCTATTATTATTATTTCAGCTTTATTCTTTATTTTTTCTAAAAGAATATCTATTGATTTAAAAGGACATTCCATTGTATTTGACATATAAATCTTACCTTGTATACTTATTACACAAATTTTTATTCCATTTTTATTAATTATTGTATAACCCGCTCCCGGAGCTCCTTCATGCATATTATATGGTCTAACTATCCTATTTTCTTTATCAAGATAAGAAAATATATCTCTTTTATCAAATGAATGATTACCTAAAGTTATAACATCCACACCATTTAAAAACATATTTTTGGCAATATTAGGTGTTATCCCATAGCCCTTATCAACATTTTCCCCATTTACTATGATAAAATCATAATCTTCCCCTCTTTTAGCTAAAAATTTGTTTAAAGCATTTTCTCCTGGAAATCCCATAACATCTCCAACCATTAAAAACTTCATAATTCTCCAATCTAAAAATTTAAGCAGTCTATTGACTGCTTATATTTATTTTGCATATTCAGTTGATCTAGTTTCTCTAATAACAGTAACCTTTATTTGTCCTGGATATTGCATTTTTTCTTCTATTTCTTTAACAACTTCTCTTGAAAGTATTACAGCCTGATCATCACTTATTTCTTCTGATTTAACTAT
>NZ_CDRRBS010000100.1:0-3722 GCF_977040545.1 Pseudostreptobacillus sp.
GTTTTAAAATCATATGTATATGCTTTCTTATTTTTTCTATCTAAAGATAATAAATCTATAATATACATATTATTATCTTCTGTTTTATCATATATTTTAAATTCATGTTTTTTATCTAAGTCTGAATCTATAATATTTTTATATTTCTTAACATTAATATCTATTAATTTATTAACACACGCAAAATCCTCTTTAATCAATAAATTCCCATATTTCTTTCTAACTATATCTTTAGTAATTTCTATATCACCATTATACACTTCAAAGAAATAATGGATAGCACTTCCTATATTTTGCTTTCTCACTCTATTTATATCATATTTTTCATCAAATACATCTAAATATCTAGTATTAGAAAAACTTTCTTTATATTTACTATAATCTTTAATTTCATAAGTTTTAACTACATTTTCTTTTATTTCATTTTCACCTAAAACCTCAGCTTTTTTTAATAAATAATTATCTTCACAATAAAAGACATATAGATTTTCACGTGCTCTAGTATATGAAACATAATATAAATTACATTCTTCATCAAATTCTGATTTTTTTAAATAATCACAAATATTTGATACTTCAGGGTATTGTATTTTAAATTCTTCCATTAATTCTTCATATCTATCTCCTATTTTCAAAAAAGAATTAGGATTAATTATTTTTTTTAATATAGAATTATCTACTAACTTAAATTTTTCTATATTATATTCATTATCATACTTAATATATTTTTTCATTATATTTTCTTTATTACCACTATCAACTTCTGGTTTATAGTATGTATATACATTCTTAAACTCTAAACCTTTAGAGCTATGTATTGTCATAAGAACTACTGAATCTTTTTCTATTATTGATTTTCTAAGAGATTTATTATTAGTCATATCAAAATAAAAATCTACTAAATTATTGTATTCCTTTAATTTAGAAAAATACTCATTTAGATTTAATACATCAACATTAGAATTAATACTTGAATATCCAAAATATTTAATATATTCTTTTACAAAATCAAATTTTTCAGAATTTACAGCATTTGCTAATTGATATTTTTTTACAAAATCATCAACATATTTCATCTTATCTGATTCATTTAATAATATTTGTGAAACTTCTTCCAAAGTTGCACCAAAAACATTAGATCTAATAAACTCGAACTTACTTATTTCATCCCCTGTAACTATATATTCAATCAATTTATGTGCATATTTAACAGCCTCAACTTCTAATATATTAGATTTTGAACTTAATGAATAAGCTATACCCAACTCTGTTAAAAGTCCTGCAACCTTTTCTAATTCTTTATTACTTTTTAAAAGAACTGCAGTATCTTTAAAATGTTTATTTTTTTCAATCATTTCAACTATATATTTTTCATAATCAGCATTTTTTTTACCTTTTTCTTTTTCTATTTGTATGATTGAAACATGACCTTTAGCATCTTTTTCTTTATAAGAAGTTACATCTTCATAAGAATAATTTTCTAATTTATTAAACGTTTTATTAACAAAATCAATAATTTTAGCTTCACTTCTATAACATTTATCTAAAACCAACACATTTGTATCATTCCCTAAACTTTTATCTAAATTTTCAAATAAGGCTTTATAACCTCCACGCCAACCATATATACTTTGCTTTTCATCACCAACACATACTACAATTTCTGCACTATCCATTATTAATTTAAGTATTTTATATTGATTTATACTTGTATCTTGGAATTCATCTATCATTATAGCTTTAATATCTCCACCTAATAATTCTTTAAATCCTTCTGTTATTTTTCCATTTTCTACAAATCCTAATTTTTCATCATTAATATATTTAGCCACATAATATGTAATATCGTTAAAATCTAATGCTTTCTTTTTCAACTTATATTTCAATTCAGTTTCAAATAAAATTTTAGCATTTTGTACAATCTCATTATGTTTACATCTAGATTCAAATATAAAAATATCAGCCAATAAATATAGTGCGTCTTTAAATATTTCATAATTTTCTTTAATTTTTGTAGAAAAACCTACAACTTCGGTAGATTTGAAACATTTTTTAAATCCAGAAACAAATTCTTTATAAATATCATCTATACTAGCATCTTTTTCTAATATAGATATAACATTTAACCCTGTTTTAACCTTTCCTGCCGATCCCCACTTATCAGTATATAAATATAGTGCTTTTCTTAAAATTTCTTCTTTAGTTATTTCTATATCTTCATATTTTGAATTTAACAATTCGGATTTTTTCTCCAAAAATACTTTTTTAATCTCTTCGATAATAGCATCTATATTTTTTTGCTTAAATTTATAATTAAATTCCTTATTTTTAGATAAAGAAAGTATTATATCTTCATAAAGTAGTTTATATTCCTCACTTTTTTCATCTAAAACATCATATTTATATAATCCTAAACATGATTCAGCTATACAAGATTTTAAAATTTTACTCATAAATCCATCTATAGTTGTTATTCTAATACTTTCCTTATTAATCAACATATTTGAATACAAAATCTTTAATTTTTCTATATCTTCATCTGTAATTTTATAACCAAAACTCTTTTCTATACTATCAATTAAACCTTGACTATCCTCTGTTTTAGAAATTATTTTATGTATAAATAAAAATATTCTTTCTTTTATTTCAAATGTAGCTTTTTTAGTAAATGTCATTACAACTATATTTTTAAAATTAATTTCCTTTAAAAGAAAATATATATACTGTAATGATAATCTATATGTTTTACCCGTACCTGCACTTGCTTTAACCACTTCTTTTAATCCCATATTATTATCTCCTCATAATTATTATATTTCCCCTTTTTACCTTTTTCGTAAAATTTCTTATCTGAAGATATGTAATTCGTTAATATTTCATATATAACCTCTTCAGTTAAATCACTTTTTTCACTTTCTAACTTATCTAATAAATCAAAATCTAAAATATATGATAAATATGTCTTAATTTCTTTTTCTGTTTTATTGATAAATTCATATAATTTAACTTGATCTGAATATCTTTTTTTATTAGATGTATCTTTTTTACCAGTTTTAAAATCTATTATATATATTTCATCACTTGTTTCTAAATAAAGATCTATTCTACCACCAAATTTAATTTTTCTATCATTTATTTCTATATCTTTATACATTTTGTACTCAGGTTCACAATGTAATATTTTCTTATTATTCAATTCTTTTAATAATAATCTAACAAATTGTTCAATTTTAAATTTAATATCACTCAAATATTCATATTCAAAAAAATCAGAGTATTTAGATAACATTACAAAACCAATATATTCTTTTACTTTTACTAGTGCACTATCTATTTTATTATTTAACATTTCTTTATTTCTCAGCACTTCATTAATATCTATATTTTCATCTTTAGTAAAAATATATTCCATAATCTTATGAATAACATTACCAATAACATTACTTTTAAGTGTAGTTTCTAAAATTTCTACCTTCTTTATATTCTTACTCATAAAATATGTCAATTCTGAATCTCTTAAATTCAAAAAATCAGATATTGTTATATATTCTATATTATTAGTTCCATTAACAGGCATTTGATCCTCTTCAGTTAAATATTTTTCTTTATCTAAACCTAAATCTATTTCTTTAAAATATACTTGAGAAAAAATATTAGATTTTGTAGCTAAATCTATTTCAATTCTTTCTACATCTATATTATTTTTATATATAAAATCACTT
>NZ_CDRRBS010000101.1:0-3704 GCF_977040545.1 Pseudostreptobacillus sp.
TTAGTCCTTCCTTTTTTTCATCTAAAAAAAGTAAATATTTTCTAAAAATATTTTCTTGTTTTTCATTGACACCATCTCCAGAGCTCACTAATTTACATTTTCTTTTAATATATTCTTCTATAACGTTATCCATAATTCTTCTAAATCTTGGATATATTCTTATTCCTTTTGAATCTAATCTATAACTTTCTTTTACCAACCTTTTTTCAACTAATATATTTATTAATTTTTCGTATCCTATAACTTTAATATCATCAATATCTTTTTCTCCAAATTCAAGATAATCATATTCTCTAAAATCAACATTAAATCCTATATTGTGGTAATCTAACTTTGAATTAACATAATCATTAACCTTAGAAAGAAATAAATTTTTTAAAAATGATGTTCCTCTTTTAATAAAACTTTCCTTAATATATTTGCAAGAGTATTTACCTAAACTTTGTTCAATTTTAGTTAATTTATTGTCTTTATTTATTAACATATATAAGACTTCTTCTAAATTAATTTCTTTATTCACATCTTCAATTTTTCTAAATGTGTTAAATCCCTTTTGCTTTACTAAATCACCCACATTTTTATCTTCAGATTTTAAATTTTTATTTTCTTGATCTTTACTTTGATTATTATATTCTTCTAAAATATTATCTATATCTTTTGAAGTCTCTTTATCAATCTTTCTATTAGTTGTTTTTTCAATGTATTTAGATGGAGAAGAATGATAATCTTTCTCATATTTTTCATTTAATTTTTGTTCAATATCATTATTTCTATTTATTATATATTTAGTTTCATTCGGAATAATTTTATTATTAATTATACTTTCGTTATTTTTTTCTTTGGATATATCATAATCATTATTTACTTTGTTATTATTTTTATATTTTAAATATTCTAAAACGAAATCCAATATTTTAGTATCTTTAATCATATTTTTTAAATCTTCAATACTAAATTCACTAGATTGACCTATAAAATCATCTTTTTCATCTATTTTATCCGTAAACTCTTTATCTTCAGGATTATCAACAGGATATACTACTTTCGCATTGTCTTCAATTTTCATTATACTAGATATATCATATTTCTCTAAACTTCTAATATATATATCCATCCCTACTTTAAATGAATCTGTATATATCTTGTTTTTTTTCTCTAAAAATTCAATAACTCTATTTTTACCAAATATATATATTAAAATCAAAATAGTTCCAATATTTATTTTATAAGATTTCCCTTTTATATCATCTGTATACGATTTTAATTCATTTATATCACATATAGATTTTTTTATTTCTTCCCAATTTATAACTTTATTATCAAATATATATTCTGAATTTTCAGATATATATACATTTTGATTTAAATATTTATCTATCAATTCTTTATTATCATTATATAATTGAGATGTAAAATATTTAATTATCAGTTCATCTTGTTCTTTATTCCCCTCTCCAGTATAAAGAAGATAATCAAAATCTACATTTTCATATATTTCTTCTATCATACCTTTACTCATAGCATATCTTCCATAATAATTATTCTTTAACGAATCATAATTTCTCCTAACAAATACTTTAGCTAATAAATCAAAGTATTGTTTTATATCTTCTTTTAATTTATTTCCATCATATTCCTCAATTAACACTTAGTATACTCCCTCCATATTTAATTATTATGTATACTTTTAGCTTTCAAAATCAAATCATTTTTACTAACAATATTGATTTCATTTTTCTTACTTTTAATATCTATTCCTTCTCCAAAAATTTCTACTTCTTTACAAGCTTCTATAGATATGTATCCTTCCGAAGCAACATCTATATTTTTATTTGATTTAAAATGAATTGACTCTGTATTAAATTCAATTTGCTTAGAATTAAAATCAATTAAATTTTTTGAATTTATTTCCATGCCTTTTTTATCTATTTTAAAATCTACATTTTCATTAACATAATTTCTTTTATTTATATCGTTAAATCTAGAACTGTTAGTATTTTTTATAGCCCAAGATACTTTCATATCATTTTCATCTTCACTATAAAATTCAACATCTACTATATCATCTATATCTGGTGCTGGAAATAAGCCTGTATTTGTTTTAGAATAAAATGTTTTATAATATATATCAACCATATTAGTACTTTTTATTCCTGAATAATCCAGTCCTTCTTCAAACTCTACATTCATTATAGCTAGATTATTTTTACTAGATAATTTTTTTACCTTTGCGAATAATGAAGTACCACGTATTTCTCTATTAAACTTCTTTTCTACTTTAAACAAATTTTTATCAACTACTGTTAATTGAGTCACAAAAATACTATTTCTATATAACAATTCACTTTCAATAACCATATATTCTTTATTATCAAAAATTAAATTCATTCCCACAGAATAAAAATCTTCAGTTAATAATTTAATATACTCTACTCCTTTTTTATATTTAAACTTCACGTCAAGCATTTACAACACTCTTTCTATATTAGAAATACAATCATCACCAAAAAGTATTACACCTTCATTAGTTACAAAAATTGCTTCACCTAAATTTGAACAAATTCTAACCAAAAAATTCCAATCTGTTTCTAATTGCCTAAAAACTTTGTTAATAGCTACATTAAATTTTTTAGAAACCACATAACTTATATTACTATCTTTTAATATATCGTCTATGATATTTTTATATGTGATATTTTTATCTTGATATACTCTACTTTTTTTATTTTCATCTAAAAATTTTGAATTATCAAAAGCTTCTAATCTTATAATTACTTTATTATCCATATTTTTATCACTCATAACTTCATAAAGTGTACCATCAAAAATGTTTACTCCTCTATTTCTAACTTTAAATTTTGATTTTGGATTATAAAAGTTTGTTTTAAGTTCTTTATACTTATTTGAATCAACTTCAAAAATCATAATCAAATTAGTGTGCTCATTAAATTTTGATTTCATCTCTAATTCAGATAATTTAAACTCTTTAACTAGACAATCTCCTAATTCAAGTTCTAATACTTCTCCATTGATTTTCATATTAATCATCTCCTAATATTAATCTTTTAGATTTAAGAAAATATTTTTGCTTAAATCGTATACAATAATCACCTAAATCATTATCTAAACTAAATTTTTGATTTAAAAAATCTATAAACATTTCCTTAAATTCTAAAGTCATTTTATTTTCTTCATTAAAAATATATTCTAATTTAATATTTCTATATGTTCTATTTGTTTTATCTTCTATCCAATTGATAAAATATTTAAAATGATCCTTATTTAAAATTTTTATAACCATTTCCATATTTAAAACATCATCTCCAACACTTAAATTATCATCAACTGGATCAAAAGAATATTTTAAACTAACTATTTCTTCATCTAAAATTAAGTTATCTTCTTTTATCGTTACCCTATATTTAAACATGATTTACTCCTTTTTAAAAAACTATAGATTTATCACTATAACCAACAGATTTATTTCCTATTAAGTTAAAATGTTTTTTCCAAAATATTCTAATTTTTTCTTTATCATTTAAAAAATATTTCTCTATATATTCAATAGCTTTCATTTTTTCTAAATCTTTACTATAAGGAGTAAAAATAACAATCTTATTGTCATCTAAATTTTTATAAACTATACATTCGTTAAAAATTTCAAAAAATATATTTTCTAAAATATATTTTGAATTCCTAGTAAT
>NZ_CDRRBS010000102.1:0-3586 GCF_977040545.1 Pseudostreptobacillus sp.
ACATTTAATAATAAAAATATAATATTATTGACTTTATTAATTGCTGTATGGGGAATGATTACTTTAAGAATTTATTATAAAGGATTAACTAAAACAAATGCAATTTATGCAACTGTTTGTGAATTACCTTTTCCAATAACTTCAATATTATTAGATTTTTATATAAATAAGAGTGTAATAGATCCTATAAAATTAGGTGCAGCTGCTGTTTTAGTATTGGTGATAATGTTTATGAACTTATCAAATTATAAGAAATAGTTATTAAATATATCAACTTTTATGTTGATATATTTTTTATTGATAATTACTTAGTAATATAGTAAAATATTATGAGAAAAGGTAAAGGTGAGATATGGAATATATAAAAATAAGAGGTGCTAGAGAGCATAACCTTAAAAATTTAGATGTAGATATACCTAAGAATAAATTTGTAGTAATAACAGGAGTAAGTGGATCTGGTAAGTCTTCTCTTGCTTTTGAAACTATATATTCAGAAGGTCAAAGAAGATATGTTGAAAGTCTTTCAGCTTATGCGAGACAGTTTATAGGTCAAATGAAAAAGCCTGAATTAGATAGTATAGAAGGTCTTTCACCATCGATATCTATAGAACAAAAATCAGTTTCAAAAAATCCACGTTCTACTGTTGGAACTATGACTGAAATATATGACTATATGAGATTATTATGGGGTCATATTGGTCATGCACATTGTCCTAAGTGTGGATTAGAGGTAAAAAAACAAAGTATAGAAGAGATAGTTAATGAAATAAAAAATAAATGTAAAGAGAAAGATAAATTAGTATTTTTAGCACCCATAGTTAATGATAAAAAAGGTACACATAAAAATTTATTTTTAAATTTATCTAGACAAGGATATTTAAGAGTAAGGGTTGATGGGCAAATTTTAACCTTAGATGATGATATAGAACTTGATAAAAATAAAAGACATACTATAGAATTAGTTACTGATAGAATAGTTTTCAAAGAAGAATCTATTTCAAGAATAGATGAAGCAGTAAGTAATGCTGTAAAGAATGGTGAAGGTAATTTAATAGTTAATATAAATAATGAAGATTTTAAATTTAGTGAAAATTTTGTTTGTAGTAATCATCCTGAAGTTTCATTTCCAGAAATAAATCCAAGGTTATTTTCTTTTAATGCTCCTTTTGGTGCTTGTTCTGAATGTAATGGTTTAGGTTCTTCGCTTGAAGTAAATCTTAATTCTTTTATAATCGATGAAGAAAAAAGTATTGAAGAAGGTGGAATTTCTATAGTTGGAGGAGCTTCTAAAACTTCATGGACTTGGAATATATTAATTTCATTCTTGAAAGCTATGAATATAGATATAACTAAAAAAGTTAAAGATCTTACAAAAGAAGAATGGAATTTAATATATTATGGCTCAGATATAGAATTTCCTTTTAATATTAATACTAAGGAATATCAATTTTCTGGTTTTAAACAATTTGAAGGACTTGTTGCACATACTAAAAGACGTGCAAAAGAATCGATGAGTGAAGCACTTAGAGAAGATATAGAAAATAAATATATGATAGAAACAAATTGTAGTAAGTGTAAAGGAAAAAGATTAAATGATATAGTACTTGCTATAACAATAAATGGTAAAAGTATAATAGATATAACAGATATGAGTATAATTGATTCATTGAATTTTTTTGAGAATATTAAGTTGACAGAAAAAGAAAAGCAAATAGCAACAGAAATACTTAAAGAAATTAAAGATAGACTTAGTTTTTTGAAAAATGTAGGTCTTGAATATTTAAATTTATCGCGTATGACTAAAACATTATCTGGAGGAGAATCACAAAGAATAAGGCTTGCAACCCAAATAGGTTCAAGATTAACTGGTGTAATATATGTTTTAGATGAACCTAGTATAGGTTTACACCAAAGAGATAATGATAAATTGCTTGCAACTTTAAAAGAACTTAAAGATATAGGGAATACTTTAATAGTGGTAGAACATGATGAAGACACTATGCTTTCAGCTGATTATTTAATAGATATAGGAGAAGGTGCTGGAAAGTATGGAGGAAATATTACAGCAAAAGGAACTCCATCTGAAGTAATGGAATCAAAAGATTCCTTAACAGCTAAATATCTTACAGGTGAAATTAAAATTGAAATTCCAAAAAATGTTAGGAAAAGTGATGAATATTTAGTAGTCAAAGGATGTAGAGGTAATAATTTAAAAAATGTTGATTTAAAAATACCTTTAGGTATATTTACTGTTGTTACGGGAGTAAGTGGTTCAGGTAAATCATCATTAATTAATCAAACACTTTATCCTATACTTCATAACCATTTAAATGAAAAAACTATGTTTCCTTTAGAATATAAAGAAGTTGAAGGACTTGAAAAAATATCAAAAGTAATAAATATAGATCAAAGTCCTATAGGTAGAACCCCAAGATCTAATACTGCAACTTATACAAAAATATTTGATGATATTAGAGGAATATTTGCTGAAACTAATGATGCTAAGGTTAGAGGATATGATAAGGGAAGATTTTCATTTAATGTTAAAGGTGGAAGATGTGAAATGTGCTCTGGAGCTGGAATAAATAAAATTGAAATGAATTTTTTACCTGATGTTTATGTGGAGTGTGAATTATGCAAGGGAAAAAGATATAATAAAGAAACATTGGATGTGAAATATAAAGGGAAAAATATTTCAGAGGTTTTAGAGATGAGTGTATCTGAAGCTTTTGATTTTTTTGAGGCAATACCATCTTTAAAAAGAAAATTACAAACATTAATGGATGTTGGTATGGAATATATTTCATTAGGACAACCTGCAACAACTCTTTCAGGAGGAGAAGCTCAAAGAATTAAATTGGCATCAGAGTTATCTAAAGTTACAAAAGAAGGGACAATATACATACTAGATGAGCCGACAACTGGATTACATTTTGAAGATGTAAGAAAATTACTTGAAGTTCTAAATAGACTAGTTAGTAAAGGGAATAGTGTGGTAGTTATAGAACATAATTTAGATGTAATTAAATCAGCTGACTATATTATTGATATAGGACCTGAAGGTGGAAGCAATGGAGGTAAAATAGTAGTAGAAGGTGAGCCAAGACAAATTATTAAGTCTAAAAAATCTCACACTGCAAGATTTTTAAAAAAATATTTTAAATAGTTATATTATATAATTTGAATTAATTTCATAAATCTATTATAAATACTATGTTTATAGGAGTTACTGTGCATTTGATTGTTGTTTAAAATCACTATAAATTACGATAAAAAACAAGTAGAATACAGAGAAAGTATAATAAAATAACCACCATAAGCGATTTTTAAGGTTTCTTATTTTTATTTTATCTGTGATATATATAAAATAAGAGTTGACAATTATCCTCTTATAGTTTACAATGTAAACATAAAGGAGAGTGTAATTATATGTCAGTAATTTCAATTAGATTTAACGATGAAGAAGAAAATATTATAAAAAAATATGCAAAAGCAAAAGGGTTTTCATTATCACAATTGATAAAAGAAACTTTAATAGAAAAAATTGAAGAAGAATATGATTTAGAAATTTGTAAAGAATATTTAG
>NZ_CDRRBS010000103.1:0-3567 GCF_977040545.1 Pseudostreptobacillus sp.
GAATCTATTATAGGATTAATTATAGGAGTTGTACTTGCTTTTATTTTGTCTATATTTATGGATAGATTTGAGTATATATATGAATCTATTATGCCTATAATTGTAATAACTCAGACCATTCCTACGGTTGCAATTGCTCCGCTTTTAGTTTTGTGGTTTGGATATGGAGTATCATCAAAAATTATTCTTATTGTTATGACAACTTTTTTTCCTATAACAATAGCTCTTTTAGAAGGGTATAGATCAGTTGAAAAAGACAGTTTGATGTTACTTAAATCTATGGGAGCTACTAAGTTTCAAGAATATATACATGTTAAATTACCTAGCAGTTTACCTTATTTTTTTTCTGGATTAAGAATTTCAGTTTCTTATTCTATAATATCGGCTGTTGTTGCTGAGTGGTTAGGTGCATTTAATGGATTAGGTGTGTATATGATAAGGGTTAAAAGAGGTTTTTTGTTTGATAAAATGTTTGCAAGTATAATATTGATATCTATACTTAGTTTACTTTTTATAAATTTAGTCAAATTTTTTGAGAAATATATAGTTAAATGGGAGGAAAAATGAAAAAGTTTTTAATTTTTGTTATGATGAGTGCAATGGCTTTAATAGGCTGTGGGAAAGAAGAAGTGAAAGAAGAAGGTAAATTAACTAAGGTACAAATAGTTTTAGATTGGACACCTAATACAAATCATACAGGAATATTTGTTGCAAAAGAAAAAGGATATTTTAAAGAAAATGGTTTAGATGTAGAAATATTACCTGCCCCTGAAGGTAGTACAACACAACTTATTGGTTCTGGTAAATCACAATTTGGTATAAGTTTTCAAGATGAACTTGGAACATATTTTTCTAAAGATGAAAAATTACCTGTAACAGTTTTAGCAGCTATATTACAACATAATACTTCAGGATTAATATCTTTAAAAGAAAAAAATATACAAAGTTTTAAAGATTTAGAAGGTAAAACTTATGGAACTTGGGATTCACCTATAGAACAAGGGATGCTTAAATACTTAATGTCTAAAGAAGGTGCAGATTTTTCTAAGGTTAATGTAATACCATATTCTTGGGATGTAGTTTCTGCACTTAAAACTAATACTGATGCAGCATGGATATTTTATGCGTGGGATGGTATAGCTCTTGAAAATGAGGGTATAAAAACTAATTTCTTAGAAGCTAAGGTTTCACCTGAACTTGATTATTATACACCTGTTATTATTGGTAATAATGATTTTATAAAAAATAATCCAGAAGTTACAGAAAAATTCATATCAGCACTAAAAAAAGGATATATGTTTGCTGTTGATAATGTTGAAGAAGCCGCTGATATTTTAATAAAAAATTCTCCTGAATTAAAAGAAAAAAGAGATTTTGTTCTTGCTTCACAAAAATGGATAAATAATCAATATGTAGATGGAAATAAAGCTTGGGGTATAATAGATCAAAATAGATGGGATGCTTTTTATCAATGGTTATATGATTCTAAGGTTATAGATAAACAAATAGAAAAAGGATATGGATTCACTAATGAATTTAATAAATAAGCTTAGTGTTAGAAATTTAACAATTAGGTATGAAGATGATTTTATTATAGAAAATTTAAATATAGAAGTAAAAACTGGGGAAATGGTTAGTATAATAGGAAAATCAGGTAGTGGGAAAACAACAATTTTTAATGCTATATCTGGACTTTTAACACCAAACGACGGTAGAATATTTCTTAATGGTGAAGATATTACAGGGATAAATGGTAAAGTAGGATATATGTTGCAAAAAGATTTGTTATTACCTTTTAAGACTGTAAGTGAAAATGTTATACTTCCTTTAATAATAAAAAAGGTAATTAAAACTGAAGCTTTAAAATTAGTAGAGACAAAATTGGATATATTTGGTTTGAGAGAATTGAAAGATAAATATCCTAAAGAATTATCTGGTGGACAAAGACAAAGAGTAGCATTTTTGAGAACATATTTTTTTTCAAGTGATATGGTATTACTTGATGAACCTTTTTCAGCCTTAGATCAAATAACAAGATATGCTATGCATGATTGGTATATGAAAGTTAGGAAAGAATTAAATTTTACAACTTTACTTATAACTCATGATATAGATGAAACTATACTTTTATCAGATAGAATATACGTATTAACCAAAGAAGGAAAAGAGGCTAAAATAACAAATGTTTTAGAAGTGAATTTAGATAAAAGGACTACAACTTCAGAAGAATTTATTAGATTAAAAAAAATTTTAATAGAATGTTTAAAATAAAAAATGGCTTTAAGCCATTTTTTTAAAAATTAATATAATATATATATATTTGAGTAATTAATGAAAATAAAAAGAAAATATTAAAAGCAAAATTTCCAAAATCTAAAATAAATAAAAAGAAATTAAATAAAATTGTATATGTTAATATGTTTTTTATTGTTTCATATAAGTCTATGTTTTTTATATTTTTTAAAAATTTAATCATATTAAATCACTCCTGTAATCTTTTTATAACTCATAATAACATATTTGTAATTAAATTACAACAATTTTGTTAAAAAAATATAACAAAAATATTTTTTTGTTGTATTTTTATTACGTTTATGATATACTTTAAATATACAAATTTTGGAGGTGTCTATGAAATTAGGTGCAACTTTAAAAAAAAATAGAGAAAGAAAAGATCTTTCATTAAGAGAAGTTGAAGGGAAATTAAAAGAAAAAGGTATAAATTATGCTCATACAAATATTAAAAGAGTAGAAGATGATGATAATACGAAAGTTCCTATAAAAGTTCTTTCTGCATTATGTGAAATATATTCTTTAGATAAGATAAATATTTTAAATTTAGCTGGTGCAAATATTGAAGAAAAATCTGAATATGATGATGTTTTAAATAAAAGCGCTTTATTTTTTAATAATGAATCAATATCTGAAGAAGATAAAGAAAAATTATTTTCCGTTATATCAGAAATGTATTTTGAAGCTAAAATAGGTAAATAATAATGAAAAAAACTATTAAAGAAAAAGTATCGATTATAGTAAATACTTATAAAACTAGAAATCCTAAAGATTTAGCAAAAAAAAATTCTATAACTGTAATGTATAGAGATTTAGGTGAGATAAAAGGTTTTTTTAGAGATATTTTAGGAAAAAAATTTATTGCAATAAATGAAAATATGAGTGAATTTATGATTAATATGATACTTGCACATGAATTGGGGCATTATTTTTTACATTCAGAGGATCATGATAATTTAGTTGATATTAAGGATACGTTTCTTAATTTTGATAGCATATATGAGAAAGAAGCAAACCAATTTGCAGCTTATCTTTTATTTAGTGAAGATGCTGATAATAGAAAATATTATCCTAAAAATAGCTATGAAGAAAATATATTTAGAAATTTGTATAATTTATCACTTGAATAATACCGATAAGTATGATATAATGGAAATCTAGAAAAGTAATAGGAGGTGTAAGTAATGCAAGTATGTGAAGTATTTGGAAAAAAAGTAGGACACGGAAATTTAGTGAGCCACTCTCACAGAGCTACTAAGAGAATCTGGAGACCTA
>NZ_CDRRBS010000104.1:0-3530 GCF_977040545.1 Pseudostreptobacillus sp.
ATAAACAAAAAAGAGGTGATAATATGAATAATAAAAGTAAAGGAATAAGTATGGCTTTAATTGCTGCAATACTTTGGGGAATATCTGGAAACTTTGCAGAATATATATTTACTCATTCTGATATAACAGATTTATCTTATACTACATTTAGAATGCTATTTTCAGGACTTATTCTAGTACCTTATTCTATATATATTAACGGGTATAATGATGTTAAAAAACTTATGTCGAATAAAAAAGAAATATTAAAATTAATCATATATTCTGTAATAGGTGTAATGCTTTTACAAACTACATTTGCAAAGACTATAGAGTATTCAAATGTACCATTTGCAACATTACTTCAATTTTTATCTCCTATAATTATATTAATACTAATAAGTATAAAAGATAAAAAATTACCTTTAAAATCTGAAGTTTTTTAAGTTTCGTTGCACTATTTGGAATGTTTTTGATGGTTACTAATGGAAATTTATCAAATATTTCAGTAAGTCCACAAGCATTAATTATGGGTATAATTTCTGCTATGACTTTTGTATTTTATATAATCTATATAAAAAATTTTTTTAAATATGATATGTGTTTGATAGTAGGACTTGGAATGTTACTTGGATCTGTATCACTTGCACCATTTACAAATCATCTTAATTTTATACAAAGTATGAATAGAAATGATATTATTTCAGCATTTGCTTTTAATGTTATACTTGGAAATGTAATACCATTTTACTTTTTCCTAGAAAGCACAAGATATATACGTCCAAATATTACAGCAATTATTGGATCATTCTAACCTATAACAGCTCTTCTTATATCTGTATTTATTATGAAAACAACTACTATATCTTTTATACAAATTATAGGGATTATATTAATAATAGGTTCTGTTACTTTATTAAGTGTTAAAGAGAAAAAATAAAAACATATATCTCTAAATTTTATAATAACCAAAATTATTATTTATTTTATTGATATATGTTTTTTTATACTATTTTTTTCTAACTAAATAATTATTAACTCCAAGAGCTGCACTAGCTCCACTTCCAGAAGCTATTACTATTTGCTTGAATTCTGTATTTGTACAATCTCCTGCAGCAAATAGTCCTTCAATAGAACTCTGACCTTGTCCATCAACAACAATTTCACCCATTCTAGTCTTTTCAACTTTATTATCTAAAAATTCTGTATTTGGAACTAACCCTACTTGAATAAAACAACCATCTATATCTCTTGAAATAGATTTACCAGATATTCTATCTGTATAAGTTAAACCTTGTACCTTATTATCTCCATCTATAGATGTTGTTTCTGCATTAGTTATTATTTCTATATTACTTAATGATCTTGCTCTATCCTGTAAAACATCATCAGCTTTTAATGTATCGGCAAATTCTAATACTACTACTTCTTTTGCTATAGGCGCTAAATCAATAGCTGCTTCTATACCAGAATTTCCTCCACCTATAACAGCAACTTTTTTATCTTTAAATAAAGGTCCATCACAATGTACACAATATGCTATTCCTTTATTTTTAAATTCAGTTTCACCTGGAATACCTAAAAGTCTCCATCTTGCACCTGTTGCAACTATAACAGTTTTAGATAATATCTCTATTCCATTATTTAACTTAGATTTAAATTCATCACCTTTTTCTATACTTTCAACCTTATATCCTTCAAATATTGGAATATTGTATTCTGTTACATGTTCTTTTACTTGAGCCATATATTTAGGACCTTCAGTATATTTAGTACCAGTGATATTTTCTATACCTAAAGTTTCTTTGACTTGTCCTCCAAATTCATCACAAACTATAGCTGCATTCCAATCTTTTCTTGCAAGATAAATAGCTGCAGTTGCCGCTGCTGGTCCTCCACCTATTATTAAAGTATCTAATTTTGTTATTTCCTTTATTTTATCATCAGATTTAGGTCCAGCTATCATATTAAGAATTTTATCAAGATTTGTTTTACCAGCAATAAATTCCTCGCCATTTAAAAGAACAGTTGGAACTGCCATAATACCTTTAGTTTCTACTAATTCTTGGAACATTCCACCTTCTATCATAGTATGACTAATTTTAGAATTTAAAACTGATAATATATTTAAAGCCTGTACAACATCAGGACAATTATGACAAGATAAACTAACTATAGTTTCAAATTTTAATTCTTTATCTATAGCTTTAATTCTTGCAAACTGTTCTTCTGATATTTTAGGTTTACGCCCACCTACTTGAAGTAAAGCTAATACAAGAGATTCAAATTCATGGCCTAAAGGAATTCCTGCAAATTCTATACCTGTTTTTTCATCTAATCTATTTACAGAAAATGAAGGTGTGTAATTTAATTTTTCTTCAGTTACAGAAATTTTATCAGATAATGATACAATTTCTAAAATAAAATCTCTTAATTTTTTTGAATTCTCACTTTCATCTAAACTTATACCTATAGAAATCTTATTTTCTAAAAGTTGTAAATACTGTGAAAGTTGTCCTTTTAAACTAGAATCTATTATACTCATTATATTTTACCTACTAAATCTAATCCTGGTGTTAAAGTTTCACCTGTTTCTTTCCATTTTGCTGGACATACTTGTCCTGGGTTTTTTCTAATAAATTGTCCTGCTTTAATTTTATCAACTAATACTGAAGAATCTCTTCCTATTCCATCAGCATTTATTTCAACTACTTGAACTACACCATCTGGATCTATTATAAATGTTGCTCTTTGCGCTAATCCTGATTCATCTAAAACTTCAAATTGTTTAGAGATTAAATGACTAGGATCTCCTATCATTTTAAATGTAAGTTTAGATATCTTATCTGAATGATCATGCCATGCTTTATGTACAAAATGAGTATCAGTTGAAACAGAATAAACTTCTGTATCCAAAGATTTTAAAGTATCATATTGTTCTTGTAAATCTTCTAATTCTGTAGGGCATACAAATGTAAAATCTGCTGGATAAAACATTATAACGCTCCACTTACCTCTTAAATCTTTATCCGTTACAGTTATAAATTCTTCTGTTGTCGGATTATATGCTTGTGCACTAAATTCTTGTATTTCTTTTCCTACTAAAGACATTATTTCCCTCCTAAGTTGTAATTGTTTTCATAATTATTATAGCAAATTGATAAACAACATTCAATAAAAGTTAAAAAAATCATTAACATACTATTAACAATATTTTTTTATCCATTTCATACCTCTTTATTTAAATTATAGATAATATTATCTCTGTTTTGTTGTAATATCAATAGTTACAATAATATTTTAAAATAAATAGACACATCAGTATCTATTTATTTATATATATTTAATTTAATCCTGCTTCAGCAAATAATTTTTTTATTTCTTCATTTTGTATTTCAGTTTCACCATAATTAGTTACAGCTGCTTTTCCTGCCTCTAATAATTCTGACATCTTCTCCCTCCTAATTATTCTATTGATATATGAAAATTATATATCATTTTTTAACTAAAATCAAAATAAATATATATTTCACATCAAACATTGATTAAAA
>NZ_CDRRBS010000105.1:0-3480 GCF_977040545.1 Pseudostreptobacillus sp.
TTATAGAAGTGGGAAAGAAGAAGGACCATATACGCGCTATTTTAATGATGGTAGTAGAGAAGAAGGAATTTATAAAAATGGTCAAAGAATAAAATTAAGATAGAAAAATGAAAATAGAAACCTTTAGAACATGTACCAACAAACTGGACATGAAATTTAAAATCAATAATTTAAGGAATTACATCTTATTTGATAAGGTGTAGTTTTTTAAATTTACTTTAACTTTATTGTAAAATTCTATATATTTTAATTGTTTTACTAGATAATCTTTACGCATAGAAATTCTTCCTTCTAATATGCTATTGTAGTATATAATAAAAAAATTATAAGGTGGGAATATGTCAGTAGTAGGACAAATAAAATTATTTTCTAACTTTAAGAGAAAATCTACTAAATTACTTACAACAAGATAACAAATAATAAATATACTTAATTATATTTCAAAAAGTTTTAAATTTAAATATTAATTTTAATGTGTACCGATAAATCAAATATAATTTTAATGATTTAAAGGTACACATTTTTAGTGTATTTATTATTTATTTAAATTATAAAATTCAAAAATTCCATTTTCCACTAAATTTGGTATATATTCATCTATAAATTCATTTAATTCTTTACTTATTTCTTTTCCTTGACCACCAGTTGATATTACAAAAGAATCAGGGAATAGTTTTTTATATTGAGTTATTAATTCTTTAATAGCTCCAATGTTTGCGTAATATATACCAAGATTTATTTGATCTACTGTAGTGTTAGCTAATACATTGTCTGCTTTCTTGAAAGTTATTTTAGGGAGTTTTGCAGTGTTTTGGAATAATGCATTTATTGAAAGTTCTATTCCTGGAAGTATAGCTCCACCCAGATATTTCTTATTATATATCATTTCAAAGGTTATGGCAGTTCCAAAATCAATTACAATACAATGTCTATCTTTAATTATTTTTTGTGAACCAATAATTGCTGCGATCCTATCAGCACCTAATTTTCTTTCACTGCTATCATCTACATGTACTAAATTTGTTGTAGTTTCATAGTTTAATATATAGGGAATTTTATTAAAATATTTTTTAGATAGATATATAAAAATTTCATCTAAATGTGGAACTACAGAGCATATTAATACATCTTCAATTAAATTAAGATCGATATGTTTGTTGTCTGCTAAAGTTTTTAAAAAAGAATAAAGTACATCTTCAGTAAGATGAGTTTTACTTGGTATTCTAAATTTTTCTAAAATTTTTCCTTTTTTATCAAAAAAAATTGGACAAATATGTGTATTTCCAATATCAAAAGCTAATATCATATTATCACCTCAGTATCATTTTATCAAAAAAAAGTTGACAATTCAACAAAATTATGATAATATGTTAATTGTCTTGAAAGAGATATGTGTGGATAAGTGGTAGAGAGGCCGAATACACTTCCCTGCTAAGGAAGCACTCGGGCATAAACCTGAGTCGTGGGTTCAAATCCCACCTTGTCCGCCATTTTTATTTGTACCTCTAGCTCAATTGGATAGAGCATCTGACTACGGATCAGAAGGTTGCGGGTTCGACTCCTACGAGGTACGCCATTTAAATAAAAATATAAGCTTATTCATATATTTTATTAATATATGAGCCAGTAGCTCAGTTGGCAGAGCAACGGACTCTTAATCCGTGTGTCCAGGGTTCGACCCCCTGCTGGCTCACCATTTGATAATCATTCAACTAAGTACAAGAGTATTTAGTTTTTTTTTTACTTGCACAAATGGATAATTAGTTATATAATATGTGTATTAAACAAAAAAAATAGGAGGGCCTATATGGAAAATAAAAAAGAAGGTTATATATATTCTTTTGAGTCTTTTGGTACTAAAGATGGTCCAGGAATAAGATTTGTTTTATTCTTACAAGGATGTCCTTTAAGATGCTTGTATTGCCATAATGTTGATACATGGAATTTAAAAGATTACCATAAATTAATGAATGCCGAAGATGTTTTTAAAGAAATAATGAAAGTTAAAGGTTTTATTAAAAGTGGAGGTGTTACAGTATCTGGTGGTGAACCATTGGTACAATCTGATTTTATAGTAGAATTGTTTGAATTATGCAAGAAAGAAGGAATACATACTTGTATAGATACATCTGGATATATATTTACTGAAAAATCTAAAAAAGCTATAGAAATGGCTGATTTAATAATGCTTGATATTAAACACATAGACCCTATAAAGTATAAAGTTTTAACTTCTGTTAATCTTGCTCCAACTCTTAAAATGGCTGATTATTTAGAAGAAATTAAAAAACCTGTATGGCTTAGATATGTATTAGTTCCGGGCTATTCAGATGATGAAAAAGATTTACATGAGTGGGCTAAATATTGTTCTAAATTTAAAAATGTAGAACGTGTTGATATATTACCTTTTCATCAAATGGGAACACCTAAATGGGATTTGATGAAAAAGGAATATAAGCTTAGAGAAACACCTACTCCAACTAAAGAAGAAGTTGTTAAGGCTGAAGATATTTTTGCTAGCTATGGATTACCTGTTAGATTAACTAATAGAGATAGTTCTAATGCTAAATTATATAAATAGGAGAAAAATTTGAAAAAGTTAAATAAAAAAGATTTTTTACAGATAAGTTTTATGATTTTTGGTATGTTTTTTGGCGCAGGAAATTTAATATTCCCTCCGTTAATAGGAAAAGAAAGTGGAGTATATTTTTATTTAAGTATACTAGGATTTTCACTATCAGCTGTACTTATACCAATTATAGGAGTTATAGAAGTTTCTAAATTTGGAGATATAGAAAATATTTTAGAAAAAATAGGTAAAAAGTTCTCTATTGTTTTTTTAAGCATGTTATATATAACAATAGCACCTTTAGTTGCTGTTCCACGTGCAGCTAGCACATCGTATAGCATAATCTTTGAAAATGTTGGGGATAAAATTATGATAAGAGTTATATATAGTATAGTTTTTTTCTCTATAATATATATGCTTTGTTTAACACCTAATCATTTGGTTACTAAATTAGGTAAATATCTTACTCCAGTATTATTTACATTGATATTAATAATATTTTTAGGGACGATTATTAAAGGGGTATCAAGTTTTACACCTCCTTTAGAAAAGTATTCTAAATTACCTTTATTACAAGGTTTTCTAGATGGTTATAGTACGTTAGATGCTCTTACAGCTGTACTTTTTGGTGTTATTCTACAAATGAATTTAAGGTATAAAGGGATTGAAGATGATAGAAGTATAAGAAAATATATTGTTAAATCTAGTATATTGGCAGGTATAGCATTATTTAGTATCTATTCAATGATAGCTTTTCTTGGGAGTTCAACGGCTAGAATGTTCCCTAATACTAAAAATGGTGCAGATATTTTAAGTGAGATTACTTATTATGTTTTTGGTAAATTTGGTTTTGTTTTATTGGCAGTAGTGTTTACCATAGCCTGTAGTTCTATATGTATATCTTTATTAAC
>NZ_CDRRBS010000106.1:0-3365 GCF_977040545.1 Pseudostreptobacillus sp.
TATTCTAAAATATGATTTAAAAATGTATTTTTTTTGAGAAACGGGTAAGCGTGTAGTGAAAAAAATGATAAAATCAGTTTTGGAATGTAGGGGTACAAATGACTAAAAGTATAAACAGATTGTTTCCACTTTTTGCAACGACCAAGTCGTTGTCTATAAAAATAAAAAATGGTATTCAATGTGTTCTCAAAAATTTCAGAAAAAGTTAAAAGTAGATGTACCTATTTTTTCTAAAAATAAATCCTTATTTATACCAAAATTGAGAGCAACAAAAATTTTATATTTATAATATTAAATACATTGACAATATGTTTTAGGTCTAATATAATATGCTTATATATTAAAAAATGGAGGAAAATATGTTAAAAGAATTTAAAGAATTTATTTCAAAAGGAAATGTTATTGATTTAGCTATAGGGGTAATTATAGGGGCTGCATTTGGTAAAATAGTTACTTCTCTTGTTAATGATATTATAATGCCAATAATTGGTTTAATATTAGGTAAAATTAATTTTAAAACTTTAAGTTTAGTTTTAAAACCAGCAGAAGGAGATGCAGATGCTCTTACATTAAATTATGGTATGTTTATTCAAAATATAGTTGATTTCTTGATTATAGCATTTGTGTTATTTATTGTTTTAAAAATTATGCTTAAATTAAAGAAAGAAGAAAAAGCAGCTGAAGTTGCAGCAGAACCTAAATTAACTAAAACAGAAGAATTATTAATTGAAATTAGAGATTCATTGAAAAAATAATAAAAAATCCGTATAAGTTTTTATACGGATTTTTGCTTATTTTGTATTTTTTAATTCTAATATTTTTTCTTTTATTTTATTCAAAAGAACTTCTTTATCCATCCCACTTCTTTCAGCCATTTTTTCTATAGTAGCAGTGGGGAGCATTACACGAGCTAAAGGAGTACTTAATAATTTAAATTTAGAATTTATTTTAGGTAATTCTGTTTTTAAAGTAGGAAATACTTTTAATAAATCTTTAAGATAAGTATTGTGATTTATATTTTCTATATCAAATATTAAAGTTTCTTCATTTTTTTCTTCCTCTAATGACGCATTATTATTTTCTTCCTCATCCCAAGTTAAAAGAGTTCTAGAGCCTTTAAGAGATCTAATATGTGTACAGTCTTGCATCATTTCAAGAACTCCTTTATATACACCATTTTCATCTCTAACTGCTACATAATAAATATATATGAATACATCACCTTTATCTATCCAAAATTCTATTTTATCTTTTTCACCTTTTCTAAATTTTTCTATAATTTCTTCAACTAAATGTACACTTTTTCTAGGATGACAATTTTTAACATCTCTACCTATAACATTTTTACTTCTTGGAAAAACTCTGTGATCAGTATCGTTATAAAATTTTACAGAATTATTATTATCTACAAAAGTAAAATCAACAGGCATATGTTTGAATATCAACATTATTTGCTCAGGACTCATTGAACCATATTTAAGCTCTATTTCATTAGTATTTGTTTTTTCTGTATTTGCATATCCATATTTATTCAGTAATTCTTTAAACTCATCTATGAACTTAATATTTTTATTTGAATCATTTTCATTATAATTTTCTATTTCAGATAAATCAAATGTAAAACCAATTTCTTTATCTCCTGATTTCATATTTTCAAATTCTTCATCATTTATCATCATAAGTGAAGTAGGATAGAGTATATTTTCTTCTTTGCTTATTAAATCTAAAATATCATCTTTCATAATTTGTTGTTTTTGGATAAATTTTTCATCATCATCATTTATTAGTAATATTTTCAATTCTTTGATTTCATCACGGATAAAATCATCAAGTACCCACATAGTAGTTGTAGGTCTATCAAAACCCTTTTTTTCAAGAATAGAATACAGTTGATTCTGTTTACGAACTAGATGAAATTTATACCATTTAGTCAATTCATCATAAATGTTTAACCATTCATTTTTTATAAAATCTTTTTTTAAAAGTCTTTCCATATCTTTTGAAATATTTTTGATTATTTCATTTTCGATATAATATATATTTATAGGATGTAATTTATCAAGAGTAGGTTTACTTTTATCTAATATATCTTCAAATAATACCAACATTTCTTGTATATTTTCTTTTACACATTCATTTTCATCAAATTGTTTTATTTTTTGTTCAGCTATTGCGATTTCATAAGGTTTAATAGATTTCACTTTTTCTTTTAATAAAATTTTTGCATCTTCTAAAGATAGTAAACCATTATTATATTTATTCTTAATATCTATTAAGGTATTTAATTTATTTATATCAATATTTTGAGATTTAAAATTATCTAACATTTCCATAAACTTACTCCTTTTTAAATAAATATACATATACTTCAGTATCACTAATAGCAGTAGCAGATATAGTATTTTCACCATCAAAATTAAGTATATCTCCACCTTTTAAATTATTAATGTAGTCATTAATTTTAACATCAATATTTCCATTAAACACATTAAAAAATATCAATAAACCAGGATGATTATGTGGCATAATATTTTCTCCTGCTTTAAGTTTAAAGTGCATAATTTTTAAATTTTCATTTTCGTATGCTTTACCTAAGTTATTTATTATTTCCATAAAATTCCTTTCATAATCAAAATATTTTATATAATAATTATATATTTATAAATACTAAAAGTCAATAAAATACTTGATTAAAATATTTGAAATACTGTATAATTATAAATAAAAAATAAAATTAAGGAGAAAATAATGAAGAAAAAATTAATACTTTTTGATACTGAAACAAATGGTACAAACCCTAGTGATTCAGTTTTATCAATATCTGCTATGAAAATAGAATATGATACTGAAACAAATCAAATGGTAAAATTAGGTGAATTTGATAGATTTTATTTTAGAAATGAAGGAGAAGAACCTAATGAAGGTGCTTTGCGTGTAAATGGTTTATATGATGATGAAATAGAAAGAAGAAGAAGTTTATCCAATGAAAAATATCCTAGAACTTTTAAAGAAGATGTTAATAATTTTTATATCTTTTGTGAAGGAGCCGAACATTTTGTTGCACATAATATTAAATTTGATAGACAATTTATTCCATTTGTTTTACCTTACCAATTTGATACGATGATTGAAAATATAGAAACTGTAAAAATACCATCTACTAATGGATATTCTAAGTATAAGTGGCCTAAACTTATGGAATGTGCAGAGTATTATAATATTAAACTTGAAGAAGAAGAGTTACATAATAGTATGTATGATGTTATAATTATGGGAAGAGTTTTATTTAAGATGACTAAAACTTCAAAAGGTTTAGAAAAAGTTAGAAGCTTTGTAGTTGATAATATTTCCACTTTTATGAGGTA
>NZ_CDRRBS010000107.1:0-3344 GCF_977040545.1 Pseudostreptobacillus sp.
AATATAAAAGAAATCAAAATAAGAGAAAATGGTTTAGCTCAAAATCTTATAGAAGATTTTATGGTAGAAGCTAACTGTGCTGTGGCAGAAAGATTATTTTGGCAAGGTATTCCTGCTATTTATAGAATTCATGAGGCTCCTAGCATTGATTCATTGAAAGAATTAAATTCTAAATTAAATTTATTAGGATATAATATAAACAATATATCAGATATACATCCAGGTAAAATATCTAAAATTATAGAAAATAGTAAATATGATGAAAGAGCTTATTTAATCCATAAAACAATACTTAAATCTATGCAAAGAGCTAAATATTCAAATGAAGATAAAGGTCATTTTGGTTTAGCACTTGACCATTATTTACATTTTACTTCTCCTATACGTAGATATTCAGATTTAATTGTACACAGAATGTTGAATTATTCTATTAAAGCTAAAAATATAAATCTTGAAAAATTAGAAAAAAGAAATCAAGAATTTATTTCCATATCAAATCATATATCTAACACTGAAAGAATTGCAGAAATGTTAGAAAAAGATTCGATAAAAATTAAGTTGCTTGATTATATGAAAAAAAATATTAATAAGAATTTTAAAGGATTCATTTCAGGAATAATATCAACAAAAGTTTTTATACAACTTGAAAACTATATTGAAGTTGTATTTTATGATACTGATAGTAAAATGTATAGTATATTAGAAGATAAGTTAGTTGATAAATATGGTAAACAGTACCATATAGGTGATAAAATAAATGTAAAAATAATTAAATTAGATTATGAAAAATTAGAAATTATTTCGGAGGTAGATATTTAATGCAAATATTAGCTAATAATAAAAAAGCATATTTTGATTATTTTATTGAAGAAGAATATGAAGCAGGATTAGAACTTAAAGGAACTGAAGTAAAATCAATTAAAATGACTAAAGTTAGTATTAAAGAAAGTTTTATTCGTATAATAAAAAATGAACCATTTATTATGGGGATGTTTGTTACAAATTATTCTTTTGGTAATATTAATAACGTTAATGAAACAAGAGTTAGAAAGTTATTACTTCATAAAAAAGAAATAAAAAAATTAGAAGAAAAATCAAAACTTTTAGGCTATACAATAGTTCCTTTATCCGTATATAATAAAAATGGTATAATTAAAGTAAAAATCGCTCTTGCTCGTGGTAAAAAAAATTACGATAAAAGAGAAAGTATTAAAAAAAGAGATCTTAGTAGAGAAATTAAAAATAACTATTAAAAAATACAGGGGTAAGTTTAATTATTACTCCTGTATTTTTTTAACTAAATATTTCAAATTTAATAATAAACGTAACTAATGTAACTAAAAACCCTGCCCCTAAAACTCCACCTGTTAATGCAATCATTGTTTTTTTAAAATCTAAATCTAATATAGAAGCAGCTAAAACTCCAGTATAAGCACCAGTACCTGGTATAGGTATTGCAACAAATAATAATAAACCTACATATATTCCATATTTACTTTCATTTTGTAATTTCTCTCCTACTCTATGTCCCTTTTTTAAAATATAATCAAATATTTTACCTATATATTTCATTTTTTTCCCCCATAATAGAATTTGTTTAGAAAATATAAACATAAATGGCATAAGAATAAGATTACCTAAAATTGCTACTATCAATGTTGTCCCATAAGGTAAATTATATATTTGGGCATATGGTATAGCTCCTCTTAATTCAATTATTGGTAACATTGAAATTAAAAATATTTTTAAATAATATATCATGAATCACCTCTTGAAAATATATTTACAATTTTAGCATATTTATAAAAAAAATGTAAGAGTACTCTAAATACTATTTCTTGAATGATCTTATAAAATGTGCTATAATAAAATAACTGTGGGAGTGTTTTGGTTTCGACAGGATAAGAAAAATATAATTAGCAAGTAGAGGTTATTCTCTTAAAAAAAATAAATTTAAATTAATTGGAAACAATAATTACGCTTTAGCTGCTTAGTCAGCTAACGTTACTCTTTAAAGTGCCATTATTTAATTAGTAACGTCACTTTTAATGGCTTATCTTCTAAAATGACTATAATTAGAAGAAAAATTTAATAGTCTCGCAAATAAAATTTTGTTTATTTAGTATTTATTTGTTAAATCTTTAAATAAACTAAACTTGTAGAGGGTTATATCACTTTTTATTTTGGACACGAGTTCGATTCTCGTCACTTCCACCATTTTTTTATATGAAAGGACTTTTAAAATGAAACTAGGTATCTACGAGACCATGCAATCTTTAAAAGCATTTCACTCAAAGAAAGTTAGACTTAGACTAATATTCTTTTCATTAGTAACTGGTATTCTTACTGGTTGTGTGGTATCAGCTTACAATTTTCTTTTAAAACATGCTGTTTTACTTAGAAATGGTCTTATTGAAAAAAATACTGGTTATTCTATGATTTTTATAATATTACTTTTCTTACTTATCGCATGTTTTATTCAATTCACAGTCACGAAATTTCCAATGATTTCAGGTAGTGGTATTCCACAAGTTATGGGACTTATACAAAATAAATTTAAATTTAATTGGCTACCAGAGCTTTTCTTTAAATTTATATCAGGACTTATAGCTATATTTATTGGTTTTTCTATGGGACGTGAAGGGCCTTCTATTCATCTAGGAGCTTTAGTAGGCGAAGGAATTAATAAAATAACAAAAAGAAATGAAATAGAAAAAAAATATTTAATTACAGCAGGTTCTAGTGCAGGACTTGCAGCAACTTTCAATGCCCCTCTTGCAGGAGCTGTATTTGCCGTTGAAGAGTTACATAAGTTTTTTACACCTATACTTTTAGTATGTGTGTTGATTGCTACTCTATTTTCAAATATGACAGCTAAATTTTTATTAGGAAATAAACTTTCTTTTTCAAATTTTAAATTTATAACACCAATAGAATACAATATTGATTCTACTCTATTACATGTATTATTGATTATATTATTATCATTCATTATGGTGTTATTTGCAAAATTATTTAATTATTTTATAGTTACTTTTAAACAAACATATGATAAAATACCATTTTCTAATTACGCTAAAATTAGTACAGTTGCACTAATTTCATTATTAATAATTTTATTCTTACCAGAAATAACAGGTGGTGGACATGAATTAGTTGAACATCTATTTAATAGTAATATTACATTTAAAATTCTTTTATTATTTTTTATAGGTAAATTCCTATTTACAATGTTATGTTATGCAACTGGTTCTCCAGGGGGAATATTTTTACCACTTCTTGTAATAGGAGCACTAATTGGTAAAATTTATGGTATGACATTATCGAGTATATTAAACATATCG
>NZ_CDRRBS010000108.1:0-3302 GCF_977040545.1 Pseudostreptobacillus sp.
TGCTGCCTTACCAGCAAATATAAATGTTCTAGGAACTATATCTAATAAAGGATTTTCTTTCACTCTATTATATAAATCCATAATATGTAATATATTTAACATTTGACGTTTATATTCATGTAATCTCTTAACTTGTATATCAAATATTGAGTAAGGATCAACTTCAACTCCTGTTGTTTCTTTTATATATTTAGCTAATCTAACTTTATTATTTAATTTAATATTTGATAATCTTTCAAGAACCTTCTTATCATCTACATATTTTTCTAATTTCTTTAATTCAGTTAATTCTGTAATCCATTTATCACCTATTAATTCAGTAATTAAAGATGCCAGTTCTGGATTAGCATTTAACAACCATCTTCTTTGTGTTACCCCATTAGTTTTATTTTGGAATTTTTCTGGATATATTTCATACCAATCTTTTAATTCTTGATGTTTTAATATTTCTGTATGTAAGTTAGCAACTCCATTTACTGTATGTGAACCAACTATTGCAAGCCAAGCCATTTTAACTTTATCATCAGCTATTATACTCATTCTCTTTATCTTATCTGAATCATTTCCAAATTTCTCAACAAGTTCTATTAAAAATCTTCTATTAATTTCTTCTATTATTTGATAAATTCTAGGAAGTAAAGGTCTAAATATATTTATTTCCCATTTTTCTAAAGCTTCAGATAATATAGTATGATTAGTATAAGCAAATACTTTAGTACATATAGCCCAAGCTTCTTCCCAATTTAATTTTTCTTGATCTAATAATATTCTCATAAGTTCTGGTATTCCCACAACTGGGTGAGTATCATTTAACTGAATAGCAACCTTATCCGGTAATATTGAAAAATCATTACCGTACATTGATTTATGTCTTCTTATTATATCTTGTAATGAAGCAGATGTGAAGAAGAATTGTTGTTTTAATCTTAATATTTTTCCTTCTCTTTCTGTATCATTTGGATAAAGAACTCTTGAAATATCTTTTGCTCTTATTTCTTTTTCTGAAGCTCTTATATAATCTTGAGAATTAAATAAATTTAAATCAAACCCTTCTGGTGATCTTGCTTCCCATAGTCTTAAAGTATTTATTACACCATTACCATAACCTATAACCGGAACATCAACAGCAACAGCTTGTACATTCTCAGTATTTACCCTTTTAAAGTATTCTTTACCTACTTCATCTCTATGAACTTCTATATCTCCACCAAATTTAATATCAAAGACTCTATCTATTCTTCTAACACTCCAAGGTGTACCAAATTTAGTCCAATCATCTGGATATTCTACTTGAAATCCATTTTCTATTTTTTGTTCAAACATCCCATATTTATATCTTAATCCATAACCATGACCAGGTAAACCTAAAGTAGCAAATGAATCTAAGAAACAAGCTGCTAAACGACCAAGACCTCCATTACCTAATCCAGCATCCATTTCCTTATCTTCCAATTTGTTTATATCTACACCTAATTCATCTAAAACTTCTTTAATAATTCCATCATATTTTAAATTTATTAGATTATTACTCATATATCTACCCATTAAAAATTCTGCTGAGAAATAATAAGCTTGTTTTACTTTTGCATTAGCACGAGTTTTTTTTGTATTATACCATTGCTCAGTTATTTCATCCATTGTAGCTCTTGCTACAGCATAATATATTTCATATTCTTTAGCTTCTTCTAAAGTTTTACCATATTGTCTTCTAAGAGATAATAAAATTCTCTCTTTTAATGTTTTTTTATCCATTACGACCTCCAACAAAGTTATACTTTATTTTAATATAAAAATGCCAATTTGTCAACAATTAAAGCGCTTGCATAAAATGTAAAGAAATTAAATAAAATTTAATCCTTAAGATAAAAAAAGGTAGAACCATGTAATTCTACCTTTAATTATGAATAAACTATTTTGCTATTTTATCAGCTAATTTTTTACCAACTTTGAATTTTAATACTTTTTTAGCAGGTATTGTAATTTCTTCTTTTGTTTTTGGATTAATTCCTTTTCTTTCTTCTCTAACTTGTACTTTGAAAGATCCCCATCCTACGAATTGAACATCTTCACCTTCAAGAACTAAATTTTCAACTGTATCTAAGAAAGCATTAACTAAATCTTCAGATTCTTTTTTTGTTTTACCTGTAACTTTAGAATATTCTTCAATAAATAATTTTTTAGACATATATAATCCTCCTATAAATTTATAAATCAATATTATTATACACTTTTTTTATACTTTGTCAAGATTTCTTATAATAAAAAGATATTTTATCTTAAAACATTGTATAAAACTGCTAATAACAAGAAAATAAAAGCAACATATTCTGTAAATTTTTCTATTCCTTCTTTTTCTTGATCTAATACATTTGCAGTTTTAGCAATTCCTCTACTTCTATCAGGTTGCAATAATATAACCGTAATTAAAATAATAGCTGTTATAACCAAAAGTATAACTAATAAATTTTGTAACATTATACCTCCTATTAAGCTTCTATTCCTGCTTGAACTAATTTAGAAAAACTAACCGGATCAAGTGCTGCTCCACCTATAAGTCCTCCATCTATATCTTTTTCTGATATTAATTCTAAAGCATTTTCTGGTTTCATTGAACCACCATATTGAACTGTTACATTCTCAGCAACTTCTGTACCAAACATATCAGTTAATAAACTTCTAATAAAAGCATGTACTTCTTGAGCTTGTTTAGATGTTGCTGTTTTACCTGTACCTATAGCCCATACTGGTTCATAAGCTAAAACTACATTTGCCATATCTTCTTTTGTTAAATCTTTTAATCCACCTCTTATTTGAGTTTCTACAACTTTTTCTGTAACATTAGATTCTCTATCTGATAATGTTTCTCCAAAACAAAGTATAGGTTTTAAACCATGAGAAAGTGCAGATTTAACTTTTTCATTAATAAATTCATCACTTTCTTTATAGTATTCTCTTCTTTCTGAGTGACCTAAAATAACATATTCTACACCTAAATCTTTAAGCATTAAAGGTGATATTTCTCCTGTATATGCACCGCTTTCTTTAGGATTCATATTTTGAGCAGCAATTTTAACATCTTTTGTTTCTCTCACAGCAGTTTCAATATTAGTAAAAGGTACTCCTATAACCATTTCTACTTTTTCATTAGCATTTACTAATGGATTTAAAGCTTTAAAGAAATCTTCTGTTTCTTTTCTAGTCTTATTCATTTTCCAGTTTCCTGCAATAATTATCTTTCTCATTTCTCCTCCATTTACATATATATATACCTAGATAATAGCATATTTAAACTATATTGTAAA
>NZ_CDRRBS010000109.1:0-3107 GCF_977040545.1 Pseudostreptobacillus sp.
TCCATTTTCCTTTGGATACTTTTCCAGGCAAGGTAAATCACCTCCATTTTCCTTATCAACTTATTATATCACAAAATTCTAATTTTTTCAAGTTTAGATATTCCCCTCCCTGAAATAATTTCAGAAGAGGAGTCTCCCAATCTGAAACAATTTAAGAGGTGGAAGCAAAAACTGAAACAGTTAGAGAGGAATTTTTCGTTCTGTATCAGTTACAGAGGGGAGGCAATCCTTCCCTTTAACAGTTTCAGGGAGTCAGGAAGACCAATGAGACTAAAAAAGAAAGGAGTTTTATCCTTTCTCTTTTTCTTCTGATTTAAACATTTTAATGGCGTTGTGAGCGATTTCCACCATTCGTTTGTATAGATAGGATTTATCTCCCGTTAGTAAAGTAGTGAAAAAGGCTGCTGAAAATGGTTGAGTGTAGGCAAAACTTTCTTCCAAGTCAGTACTCAGAGGTGCAAGAAGTTGGGATGTGATAAATTCTCCCTTTTTATCCTTAAAATCGTTGCTCTCGATAGACAAGTTTCCATTTTCATCCAAACCAAGAACGACTTCAACAGATTGGGAGAAGACCTCCAAAACTTCAAAGAAGGTATCCAGAGTTTCTTTGTTTTCCAAGAAGCTCATTCGCTCCTTATCATCTAACTTTCTAACTGCCAGTAATTCATAATCGTAATTGTTCTTTGTTTGTTCATCCAAAAGAAATTGGGTGAAGAATTTGTTTAAATCTTCTAAACTCAATTTTTGTCCCAATTGGAACTGAATGTCTTTATCGAAAATAGACAAGTAGTAAAGAGTTTCGATTCGTTCTTGGAACCAACTTTTAGCAACAAAACTTGGCGCTGTTTGAAGTTGTTTGAAACTGTTTTTTTTCTTGAATTCAAATTTTGTCTCACGAAAATTTTCAATTATTTTATCTAATTTTGTTAGTTATTTTAATTTAATGCCTAAAAATCAAAATATTATAGAAAATATTGCTAAAAATACAAATACTTTGATATTGTTTTTATCATTAGTAATATTTGCACCTATATCTGAAGAATTAATATTTAGATATACTATATTTGGATTTAGTAAAAATAAAGTTATAGGTTCTGTAGTATCAAGTGTACTATTTTCTTTAGCGCATGTATTATATGATTTTAATATATCTTCTTTCTTCATATATTTTTCTATGGGTTTATTATTAAGTTATATATATATAAAAACAAAGTCAGTAGAAGGAAGTATATTTGCTCATTTTATAAATAATCTTATATCTTTTATCCAATTGATATTTTAGAGGAGTAGTTTATGTTGTTGTATATTAGAAAAATGTTACTAGATTTAAAAGATGAAGAATATAGAAAATTTACACTTAAACTTATACCTAATATAGAAGAAAATAAGGTTATAGGAGTGAGAGCTCCTAAATTAAGGGAAATTGTAAAAAAAGAATTAAAAAATATTGAAAGTAAAGAAAAATATCTTAATCAATTAACAGAATTTAAATATTTTGAAGAATATAATATATATATGTATATATTAGAAAAGGAAAACGATTTAGAAAAGGCTATATATAGAATAAAAGAAATATTACCTTTTATAGATAATTGGGCTACCTGTGATATATCAGCGCCTAAAGTATTTAAAAAATATCCTAAAGAGGTTTATAGATTTGCTAAAGAATGTATAAATAGTGATAAACCATATATTAAAAGATATGGTATAGGACTACTTTTATCTAATAGATTATATGATTATACAGACTTAGTAATAAATTCAGAAGATAATGATGAATATTATGTAAAAATGGTTAAAGCTTGGTATTTGAGTATGGCTTTAGTATATAATTATGAAAAAACTATTAAATATTTTGAAGAGAAAAAAATAGATAAATGGGTACATAATAAAGCATTGCAAAAGGCTATAGAAAGTAGACAAATAGATATAAATGTAAAAGAATATTTAAGGAAATTAAAATTGCACCATTAACTAAGATTAGTGGTGCAATTTTATTACCATTTCCAATACATATTCATAGAAATAGCTAATTTATTTAAACTATCATAAGACATATTCATATTTAATTTACTTTCCTTATTTATTAGATATTCTAATCCAAGTAAATATTCAAAATTATGTTTTTCTATACTTTTACCTTTTGAAGTGTATTCTATTCCTAATAATTCTGTATTTAATTCAATATTAGAATTAATTGTATTAGTATATTTGAAACTATTTAACAGAGAAATATTATTAGTTATAGGGCTATTGATATTTGCTCCTATTCCTAATGTGGTTTTAACAAAAGTTTTAGATTTTACTTTTGTTATGTAGTCTTTAAGTTCTTCTTTATTTGAATTTTCCTCGATATCGTTTAATTTTAGTATAGATGTATTATGAGTTGCAAAAAGACTTAACTTATTATTCCAAATATTTATATCATGTATTAAAATATTTCCAATGTTAAATAATAAAGAATTGAAATTAGATGTAACTTCATCACCGTTAATTTTTCTATTTAAGTTAGTGTTTATAAAACTAAAATCAAATGATGTATTTAATTTAGTGTTTGATATTTTAAAATCTTTTTCTATACCAATATTATACATATTTGATAATATTTTATCACCTTTAATTTTTCTATCTATATCAAAAGTATAGTTTTGATTATAGTATCCACCATAAATATTAAAAATTTTCCCTGAAAATCCTTTAACATTTTGAGAAAAAGAATTAAAATTAGAATTTTTAAATATATTAGTAGATAAGAAAGTTGATAATTTAACTTTATTATCTAAATTTCCTATTCTTGAATTAACTTCATTACTTTTAATTGTATTATTAAAATCAAATATACTTGCTATATAGCTTGGATAAATATCTGTAAATACTTCTTTTTCAGTTTCTTTTTTATCTTCGTATTTTGTAATCATATTAGCCATTTTAATAGTAGGCAATTCTCTTTCATCTTCAAAATTATAATAAAAACTTCTATCATAATAGTTATCAAAAAATTTTCTTCTATTAATATCATATGATGGTATATTTCTAAGTTCTGATTCACTTAAATTTTCAAGTGTTGAATTTTCTTTAAATTTAACCTTATATCTTTGATTTCCTAA
>NZ_CDRRBS010000110.1:0-3104 GCF_977040545.1 Pseudostreptobacillus sp.
ATGTCGAAATAGATGCTGCTGCAAATAAGTCATATGTTTATGTACTAGGAAAAAATAATATAGTAGAAAAACGTGAAGTTACTGTTGGTAAAACTGATAATATAAATTATGAAATAAAATCTGGACTTGAAGTGGGAGATAAATTATTAAATAATATCTCTAAGCAATTCAAAGAAGGAGATAAATTAAAATGATAGAAGTAAAAGATCTTGTGAAGGTATATAAAAATGGGAAACTTTCTTTAGAAGTATTAAAAGGTCTTAACTTAAGTGTAAAAGAAGGTGAATATGTTGCACTTATGGGACCTTCAGGTAGTGGAAAATCAACATTTCTTAATATTTTAGGATGTCTTGATAATCTTACTACTGGTACATATACTTTAGATGGTATAGATGTTTCTAATATGCCTGAAAATGATTTATCTACAGTCAGAAATGAAAAAATAGGATTTGTGTTTCAAGCATATAATTTATTACCAAAATTAACAGCAATAGAAAATGTTGAGCTTCCAGCAATGTATAAGGGTGTTGATAGAAAAACAAGACATGAAAAAGCAAAAAAAGCATTAGAAATGGTTGGACTTGGAGAAAGAATAAATCATAGACCTGTAGAAATGTCAGGAGGTCAAAAGCAAAGAGTTGCTATAGCTCGTGCATTGATAAATGATCCTAAAATAATATTTGCAGATGAACCTACAGGTAATTTAGACAGTAAATCTGGAGAAGAGATATTAAATATTTTTAAAGATTTAAATGATAAAGGTGTAACTATACTTATGGTAACACATGAAGAAGATGTTGCAGAACATACTAAGAGAATTATAAGGCTTAGAGATGGGGTTATAAATTCAGATGAAATAGTAAAAGAAAGAAGGGGTATTTAGTGGATATATGGGAATTAGTTAAATTATCTATAAAAAGTCTTTTTTCTTTTAAAGTTAGATCATTTTTAACAATGCTGGGTATAATTGTTGGGATTGCTTCTGTTGTATTAATATCTTCAGTTGGAGCTGGTTTTCAAAATAATTTATTAGGAGATTTAACAAAATCTTTAACTAAAATAGTAGAAGTTGATATCGATCAAAAGAAATTAGCAAAAACTACAATAAATAGAGATTTCTATTTTAAAGAAAGTGATTTAGAAATTATAGAACAATTACCAAACATAGATACTGCATTTTTTGAAACTCAATTACAAGGTATTACAGATGATGAAGTTTATGTTGGTGTTAGAGGAGTTAATGATAAAAATCTAAATGCTTATAGTTATAGAGTAGATTATGGAAGAAAAATTACAGAAGAAGAGTATAAGAGTAAAGCTGAAGTTGCGATTATGGATTATGATTCAGCTGTTAGAACTTATGGAAACCCAGAAAATGCATTAGGAAAACTTCTTAATTTTTCAGATTTTGATGGTTATACTTATTCATACACAATAGTTGGTGTAACTCAAAAGCCAGAACAAGTATCAGCTATTCCACAACCTGTAATTAATATTTTTGTACCAGTTGATGCCCAAGAGTACAATAGTGGCTTTACATTTAAAGTTAAAGATGAAAAGAAAATGACGGAAACAGTAAATGTTTTAAAAGGATATCTTAAAGCTAAAACTGGTCAAGATGATTTATATAAAATATCTTTAGTTAGTGATCAATTAAAAGAAGTTACTGGAATACTTAATAAAATTTCTATATTTATATCATTTATTGCAGGAATTTCTTTACTTGTTGGTGGTATAGGTGTTATGAATATTATGCTAGTATCTGTTACTGAAAGAATAAGTGAAATAGGCTTAAGAAAAGCTATTGGTGCTAAAAATAAACATATACTATTACAATTTTTAATAGAATCTATAATACTAACTTTAACTGGAGGACTGATTGGTTTAACTATAGGTTATGGACTTGCTTCAATAATTGGAATATTCCTACATATTATTCCAATATTAAAAATTAGTGTATTAATTATGTCTCTTACAGTTTCTATGGGAACAGGATTAATATTTGGTATTTATCCTGCAAGAAAAGCATCAAAACTTTCGCCTATGGAAGCTTTAAGATCTGAATAGTATTCTAAATAGAATTTAATTAGGCTCTAAAATAAATTAGAGTCTATTTATTTAATTGAAATAAAATTTTATCTATGATAAAATATATAAAATGGAAGGAGGATATATGGCTGTTGTAACATTAAAAAAGGCTAAAGTTCCTAATATTTTATTTGGTATTGTTTTAAATAATTTAGAATCAAATCTTTATCATGCTATTTCTAATAAAAAACTTGCAAATGAAGTTTTAAAAGAAAGTTTAAATATCAATCCAAGAAGATTAATAAATATCGTAGAGGTTGTAAATTCCGATGAACAAGTTTTAGATTTACTTGTAATATATGATATGATTTTAACAGAAAGAGAAGAGATGAAAATAATAAGTAATTTAAAAGTTGAACATTTTAATTTTAACATATTTAATTTTAATAGAAAGGAAGAAATAAATATTGAGGCTATGATAAGCCCATTTAATTTCTAAGGTGTTTTATGAAAAAAGTATATAAGGTTTTAATAACTATTTTGTTTAGTTTTACACTTATCAGCTGTAGTAGTGTAGTAGAAAGTTTTGTTGGTGAAAAATTATTCGGATTGACTAAAGAAGAAGAATTTTCAAATAAAATGAAATCATATAAATTACAAGCAAATATAAAAACAACAAAAGGAGATATTAAAGTTTATTTATATCCTGAAGCTGCTCCTAAATTAGTTGCTAATTTTGTATTCTTGGCAAAAAGTGGATATTACAATGATTTGAATTTTCATAGAGTAAGTGTTAATAATATTATTCAAAGTGGAGATAGAAGTATAAATCATGATGGAACAGGTAATCCAGGTTATACTATATCTGATGAATTTAGTTATTTAAAATTTGATAGATCTGGTATATTAGCTATGGCAAATACTGGTAAAGATACTAATGGTTCACAATTCTTTGTAACTTTACAAAGAGTTGATGCCTATAATGATAATTACTCGATTATAGGAAACTTAATAGATAGTAATGACTTAACTGTTGCAAGACTAATAAGACAAGATGATAAGATATTAGATGTTGA
>NZ_CDRRBS010000111.1:0-3058 GCF_977040545.1 Pseudostreptobacillus sp.
TTAACATAATTAGTAACAAAAGTTTTAATACCACTAAAACTGAAATCATATATATTATCTGTTTTAGGTGTAGGTAATTTTAAAGAATTTTTTCCGTTTTTTGCAAGTTTTTCTATTGATGGACCACCAGGATAGCTAAGATCTAGTATTCTTGCTACTTTGTCAAACGCTTCACCTATTGCATCATCTTGAGTTTCTCCTAATTTTTCTAAACTTTTATCTTCTTTCATAAGATATAGGGTTGTGTGTCCACCTGAAGCTACTAAGGTAAGCATAGGAAGTTTTGGATCATTTTCAATAAATGTAGAAAATATATGCCCATCAATATGATTTATAGGAATTAAAGGTATATTATTTGCTATACTTAAACCTTTTGCAAACATAAGACCTACAAGTAGGGATCCTACAAGACCTGGAGTATTAGTCACAGCTATATATGATATATCTTTTATAGAACATCCAGCTTCTTTCATAGCCATATCATATACTGTTGATATATTTTGAATATGATGTCTTGAAGCAATTTCAGGTACTACTCCACCATATTCTTTATGTATATCTATTTGACTTGCAACTATATTACTTAAAACTTTTTTGCCATTTTCAAGTATAGCAATAGAAGTTTCATCGCATGAGCTTTCTATTGATAATATTAACATTATTAAACCTCTTTTATTTTTATTCTAGCAAATTTAGTAATACTTGTAAAGAAGAAACTATTATGATATTATTTAAAATAGAATATAAAAGGAGGCAACATGAAAATATATTTTGTAAGACATGGCAAAACTGAGTGGAATTTAGAAGGAAAAATACAAGGATGGGAAAATAGTGAACTTTTACCAGATGATGATTCACCAGAAAGAGCAGCAAAACAACTTGAAGGAATAGAGTTTGATTTGGTGTGTAGTAGTGATTTAAAAAGAGCAATAAGAACTAAAGAAAGAATTTTGAATATATTAGGATTAAATGATAATAAAATTGAGTATAAAGAATTTAGAGAAGTAGGGTTTGGAAAATTTGAAGGAGCAAATATTGACGAAGTTAAGAAAAATTATAGTGAATTATGGAGTAAATTTAAGTTACAAATTCCTGATTTTGACCCAGGATTGTATATTGAAGGGTTTGAAAGTGTAAAAAAAGTTAAAGATAGAGCAATGTTTAGAATAAATGAATTAAAAAAACAATACGGAAATGATTCCAATATACTTGTTGTTTCTCATGGTTCGTTTATAACAATAATGCAAAATATGAATAAAAAGTTAGAAGAACCAGTAATAATACCAGAAAATGGCTCAGTAACTATATTAGAATTTTAATTAAGCTAAGATAATTATAAGAAAAAAATAAGAAAAAAATAATTGAAAATGGAAACGTTTTAGTGTATAATGTTCCCATACAAGAGAAAAAGCTAAAAACTTTTTCTTCATAACTCCTTTTTAAGACATTCATATTTTGGATGTCTTTTTTATTTTATACAAAAAGGATTAGTTTTTAAACTAATCCCTATATTTTATCTATTTAAATATCTATTTTCTACAACATCCCAGTTTACTAATTCCCACCAAGCTTTTAAATAATCAGCACGTCTATTTTGATAGTTTAGATAGTAAGCATGTTCCCAAACATCATTTCCTAATAGAACAATTTTACCTAAGCTAACAGGTGAATCTTGATTAGGAGTAGATAAAACTTCTAAATTTCCTTCTTTATCAGTTACAAGCCAAGCCCATCCTGATCCGAATTGTCCAGCTCCTTTTGCATTGAAAACATTTTTTAATTCATCTAAAGTTCCAAATGCTTTTTCTATTGCGATTTTTAATTCATTTTTAGGTTCTTTAGATCCACCTGGAATCATTACTTCCCAGAATAAATCGTGGTTATAAACTCCACCTGCATTATTTCTAATACCATTTTTCTTTGCTTCAGGTAATTTATCTAAAGAAGTTAGAATTTCCTCTATACTTGAAGTTTCAAATCCAGTTCCTTCTAATAGATTGTTTAAGTTTGTTACATAAGTTTGATGATGTTTATCATGATGAAAATGCATAGTTTCTTTGTCTATAATAGGTTCTAATGCATCATACTCATAAGGTAATTTTTTTAATTCAAAAGCCATTTCACTTCCTCCTAAGATCTAATTTATATATATTTAAAGTATAACATGATTTAATTTGCTATTCAATGAAACTGAAGAATATATTATTTAACTTTTTTACGTTTGTGTCAAAAAGTTTACAACATATTAAAAATATGATAAACTAACATATATTAAAAAGAAAGAGGTTATCATGAAAAATAGAGTTTTAAAGTATATATTAGTAATAATTTTATCAATATCAGTATTAGCTGGTTTTGTTGGGGGATATTTTGTAAATTTCGCATTAAGCAACAAAGTTGATAAAACTAATGTTAATAATCAGGATAAAGATGGATTAAAAGATAAAGATAAAGAAAAAAATCAAAGATGGTTTGATGAAAATGCGATTGAAGTTAAAATGAAATCTAAATACACAGGTAATGATTTAGTTGGGTATCAATTTTTATCTAAAAATACAAATAAATGGGTTATTGTTGTGCATGGTTTTGGAGAAAATGCTCGTCATATGGCAACATATATTAAAAATTTTTATGATAGAGGATATAGTGTTTTTGCACAAGACTTAAATGCTCATGGTAAAAGTTCAGGTGAATACTATACTATGGGTGGATTTGATGGTAAAGATTTAAAGGATTGGGTAAATTTAATTTCAAAAGAATATGATAATCCAGATATAGTTTTATTTGGTATTAGTATGGGTGCAGCAACTATAATGAATAGTTTAGATGAAGATTTACCTAATAATGTTAAAGCGTTTATAGAAGACAGTGGATATTTAAGTTTAAATGAGGAATTTTCTTATCAATTAAAAAAATTATTTAATCTTCCACCTATACTTGTACTTCCAGAGGCAAGTATAGTTGCAAAAATAAAAGCAGGATATTTTCTTAAAGATGTTGATGCAACAAAGGGATTGGAAAATACAACATTACCAGCTTTAATATTACATGGGGATAA
>NZ_CDRRBS010000112.1:0-3027 GCF_977040545.1 Pseudostreptobacillus sp.
AATTCATTATCAGATATTTTCAATATATCTACATAAGGTAAAAACTCTTGTATAGTATTATAATATTCATTCATATCTTCCCAAAGATTAAATCTTAAATTAACATCAAAACTAATTAATATACCTTTTTCTTTAGCTCTTTCTATTAAAAATTTATGTGATTCTTTAGACTCATCTTGAATTGCAATACTTGCAAAATGAATAATCTCTATTTCATCTAAATTAACTTTTTCAACTTGTTTTCTTGAAATTTTTAATGCTGATGAGCCTTTAAAATAGAAACTAAAAGATCTATCTCCTTTTTCATCTCTAGAAACAAATGCTAACGGCGTAAATAAATTATCTTTTTTAACTAAATAATCACAGCTTACATTTTGAGATTTTAGTGTATCTTCTAAAAATTTACCAAAACCATCATTTCCAAGAGCAGTCAACAAATAACTTTTATGTCCAAGTTTTGAAGCAACACATGCAACATTGGCAACACAGCCCCCTGCTTCTTTTTTAAAACTATCTATTTTATCTATACTACCTATGCCTTCTCCTATAAAATCTATCAGCATTTCACCTATACATAAAACTGACATTTATTTCACCTCTATTCCTTTCAAACTTTTTGCAATATATTTTTTAGAATTAATTTTTACTTTATGATTTTTAGGATAAAATCTTGAACTAAATACAAATTCTCCATCATTTCCAAATATTTCAAATGAAGAATTATCAAATACTATTTCTATATTTTGTATATCTATTTCAAATTTTCTATTCCCTCTTCCATAACCTGTATCATTTAAATTAATTTCTAATATATTATTATCGTATAATATATCTAATGAGTCAATAGAAATTTTAAAACTATAATTCATATTTTGTTTGAAATACCATTTTTTTTCTTCAAAACAGTCACTTAAATCATTATTAAATAAGGTATATATACTTTTATGTATATTTTGTAATAATTTGTTATTTTTAATTTTTAAAACTCTAGGAATACTCAAGCAATTTTGATATCCAAAATCAACTGTGGGATTAATGTATGAGCTATCTGGAATATACATCCAAGCTATTAATACTCTATTTCCATCTTCATCAATAAAAGTTTGAGGAGCATAAAAGTCAAAACCATAATCTAATAAATTAAAATTATCAATAACTTCTACTTTCTCTATTTCTTCATTTATTATTGAATAACCTACTTCATACGTATTTTTATATTCCAAATACATATTTTTAATTCCTTGTGGAGAAAATATTAATATCTCTTTATTATCTAACATAAAGTAATCTGGGCATTCCCACATATATCCTAAATATTTAGTATAATACAGTGTTTTAAAATATTCTAAATTTCTATAAACTAAAAGACAACCATTATCTTTTAAATCTCTAGCACCTAAAACTAAATATTCAATATTATCTTTACTATACATCTTAGGATCCCTTACATGTTTAGACATATTAGGATACGCATCATTATCAAATATCAATTCTTTTTTACTAAAATTCTTCCCATCACTACTTTTTACTTTAATAGTATTATGTTCTCTTCCTTCAGTTATATAGTCATACTTTTTATCAAGATATTTAACATTACCTGTATAGTAATATACAATTTCATCATTTTTTACATAAGCACTTCCTGAATATACTCCAGATTTATCATATAAAGAATTAGGAGTTAATACAACCCCTAAATCCTCATAATTTATTAAATTCTTACTTTTATATCCATACCATAATTTTTCTCCACCATTTGGATTATATGAATATTGATGATAGATATAATAAAATCCATTAAAATAAACTAAACCATTTGGATCATTTAACCATCCTTCTTTTGGTTCTATATGTAAACTTTGCCTCCAAATATTATTCTTCATTATCTACATCTCTCGTTTTATAAAAATAAGCTGTAACTGCAAATGATATAACTATTGATAAAACTAATCCTATACCAAATGAGAACCAATTTTGATAAGGAATAGATAAAAATCCAGGTAATCCTGCAGCACCTAATGCAGTGGCTAGTACGTGATTTAATCCAAGCCAAGCACTTGATATTGCACTTCCGATTAAAGCAGCATAGAACGGATATTTTAATCTTAAGTTAACTCCAAACATTGCAGGTTCAGTAATTCCAAGTAAAGCAGAAATTCCTGAAGCTGAAGCAAGTGATTTTAATTTAGAGTTTTTACTAAATATCATAACTGCTAAAACTGCTCCACCTTGTGCAGCATTTGACATTGAAGCTATTGGGAATATAAATGAACCACCTGTATTTGCAATATCTGCAAGTAAACTTGTTTCTACAGCAATAAATGAATGATGCATTCCTGTAATTACTATAGGTGCATAAAGTCCTCCAAAAATTCCTGCACCAACAAATCCAAGTGAACTATATAACCAACTTAATCCAAATGTTAAATAGTTTCCTACTTCACGTAATATAGGGCCTGTTAATGCAAATGTAATAAATGAAGTAATAAAAATTGATAATAAAGGTGTAGTTAAATTATCTAAGTAAATAGGTGTTACACGTCTTAAATATTTTTCTATACTAGCTAATACATAACTCATAACTACTATAGGTAAAACTGTACCTTGATATCCAACTTTAGAAATTTCTAAACCAAATATATTCCATTTTGGAATATCAACACCCGGTGCTACCAAATAAGCATTCAAGATATCAGGATGCACCATAATCATACCTAATACAGCTCCTAAAAATGGATTCCCTCCAAAACGTTTAGTTGCAGAAAATGCAATTAATACAGGTAAAAATACAAATGGTGCATTTGCAAATAAATTTAACATTCCTGCAAGGTCTGCAAATTTAGGATAAGCTTCTATTAAAGTTTTACCTGCAAAAAATATATCTTTTGCCGTTAATATATTGTTTATTCCCATCAATAACCCACCTGCAACTATTGCTGGTATTATAGGTACAAATATATCACTTAACATTTTAACAAAACGTTGTGCTATATTTCCTTTAGGTTTCGCTGTATTTACATTTTCTTT
>NZ_CDRRBS010000113.1:0-2998 GCF_977040545.1 Pseudostreptobacillus sp.
ATACTTTGTATGAATTGGGTATTACTACATTACCTGTTTCCTTATTTCCTTGTTCAAATTTATTTATTGAATAATCTATTAATTTCAATTTAATATTCCTCTTTTCTATTTATTTATTTTATTATACAACTTTAAGTATTTAATTGTAAAGTTAATCTAATATATTAAATTTTTTATTTATTATCTAATAAATTATTATATTTCAAATATTCTAATGCTACCTCTTTTGCACTTTTACCTTCTACTTCAACTAAATAATTCATTTTTATCATTTCTTTTGTATCAATTTTATCACTTAATTTATTTAAACTTTTAACAATTTCTGGATATTTTTTTACAATTTCTTCTCTTATTAAAGGCGCTGCTTGATAAGGAGGAAATAGATGCTTATCATCCTCAAGTAAAACTAAATCATTTGTAATTATTTTACTATCTGTAGAATATACATCTATTACATTAACATCACCATTTTTAATGGCGTCATATCTTAAACTTGGTTCCATAGTCTTAACATTTAAATTTAAATTATATATTTTTTTTAATCCAATATTTCCATCTTCTCTATCATTAAATTCTAAAGTAAATCCTGCAACCAATTTATTTTCTATTTTCTTTAAATCTGTAATATTTTTAAGATTATATTTCTTTGCAAAATCTTTCTTCACAGCTAAAGCATAAGTATTTTGATATTTATTATGTTCTAAATATACTAATTTATCTTGCTTATATATCATATATTTTACAACTTTATAAACATCATCTGCATCATTTGATGTCTTAGGAGTTTCTTTTAATAAACTTGTTAATATTGTACCTGTAAATTCAGGATATATATCTATACTACCATTTTTTAATGCTTCATAAAGAAATGTTGTTTTACCAAAATTTTCTTTAATTTCTACTCTAACATCACTTTCATTTTCTATCAAAATTTTATACATATTTATTAATATTTCAGGTTCTGCTCCAAGCTTACCTGCTATTACTATTTCATTGTTACTTACATAGTTATTAGGAATAAAACTTAATCCAACCAATCCTGTTACTATTAAGAAAATTGTAAATATAACTTTAGGTTTTTTATTTTCTAACTTTTTAATTAAATAACCAAAAATTATAGCTATTAATGCTGAAGATATAGCTCCTATTAAAATTAATCCTGTATTATTTCTATCTATACCTAAAAGTATAAAACTACCAAGACCTCCAGCTCCAACTATAGCAGCAAGAATTGCAGTACCTATTATCATTATACTTGATGTTCTTATACCAGACATAATTACAGGTAAAGCTAATGCAAATTCAAATTTTTTCAATTTTTCAAATTTAGACATTCCAAAAGCTTCTGCAGCTTCTTCTAATATGGGATCTATAGAATTTAGACCTGTAATTACGCTTTGTAAAATTGGAAAAATTCCATAAATCACTAATGCAAATACAGCCGGTATAACCCCTATTCCCATAAAAGGTATAAAAATACCTAGTAAAGCTAGAGAAGGTATCGTTTGGAATACTCCAGTAATTTGAAGTAAAATTTCACTTGCTTTTTTATACCTATATATCAATACACCTATACTAAATGATATTATTATTGCTAAAAGTAATGATATTAATGAAATTTGAAAATGTTCAATTAACGCCTTTAATAATTCAAATCTTTTTTCTATAAACACATTAAATATACTCATTTTTCTACCACCTTAGTATTAATAAATTCTTTAACAAAATCATTAATAGGTTTCTTTATTATTTCTTCCGGTTTATCAATTTGAACTATTTCACCATTTTTCATTATACATATTCTATCACCTAATTTAATAGCTTCTTGAATATCATGTGTTACAAATACTATTGTTATACCAAATTCTTTATGTATATCTTTAATTAAATCTTGAAGTTGTACTCTACTTATAGGATCTAGGGCTGAAAACGGTTCATCCATTAATAATACTTTAGGATTTGCAATTATAGCTCTTAGTATACCTATTCTTTGACGTTCTCCTCCAGATAATTCTCTTGGATATCTATACATATATTCTTCTGGATTCAATCCAACTTTTTGTAATAAAAATTTACTTTTATCTTTTATTTCTTTTTTATTCATATTTTTCATTTCAGGAATAATTGAAATATTTTCAAATACAGTAAGATTAGGAAAAAGAGCTATTTCTTGCAATACATAACCTATTCCTAGCCTTAATTCACGTAAATTATATTCCTTTAATTTCACTCCATTAAAATATATATCACCATCCGTTTGTTCTATTAATCTATTAATTAATTTTAAAGTTGTAGTTTTACCACTACCACTTGGACCAATTAAAACAAATAATTCACCTTTATTTATTTTAAAATTTAAATCATTTAAAATATTACCATTTATTTTACAACATAATGATACATTTTTATACTCTATCATAAATATATTTTCTCCTTTTTAGATTTCATTTAAATTATATATCCTTTAATAAGACTTTGTCAACTTTGTGGGAATTATAATAAAAATGTACCAACAAAATGTTGGTACATATTCTTAGATAAAAATTTCATCACAAATTAAAGTTTAAATAATTTATTTTCTATCAGTTTCATTATCTACTAAAATTTCTTCTCCATTTTCTAAAGAAATTTTAATTTCTTTTAAAATATTTTTATTTAATTTAACTTTATTTGTTAAAAGTGTTAAATGTAAATCTGATATTTTATTATTAATTTTATTAAACACAGTATTTTTTAATACCATTTCACCATTTGAACTTCCTATTACTTCAGCTTTAGTAACTCCATCTTTATTATTTGCTGCAAATTCTCCATTACCTGTAAATGTTAGATTACCATTTACATGTTCTGTTTCTCCTTTTATTACTACTTTTCCATTTGCATTTGCATTTACATCTGATGTTGTTTCTTTTCCTTTTCCTCCTGCTACATTTAAGTTTCCATTTAATGTTACATTTCCTGCTACATTTTCTGTCTCTCCCTTAATTGTTACAGTTCC
>NZ_CDRRBS010000114.1:0-2933 GCF_977040545.1 Pseudostreptobacillus sp.
AATTACATACATTTTTTCATATTCATAAGAAACATCTACTATACCTTCGTTATACAGTTCATTTTCTTGTTCAAGTAAAGAAACAAGTATAGCATATTCGCATCTTTTTTCTTTTCTATCTTTATCTAATTCTTTAAAAAAATCTTTATTTTTTTTCTTTGTTTTTGTTTCATCATTCTGATTTTTCATTTCAAACATTATAGACAATATTTCTAATCCATTTTCATCAAATTCTCTATAAATATAGTCCCCTTTACTACCACTTGAAACATCGTTATCTTTATCAAAATATGCATTTGGAAAAGCTGTAGATCTTAATCTGTTAAATGATACTTCACAATGTTGTTCAAGTGTTTCCCCTAACATTTTAGTAGACAATTTTGATTTTAAATCTTTATAATACTCTATAATTTCATCTTTGTTTTTTAATTCTGTTTTATATCTATCTTTTATCATTAACTCATTATTTTGAAGATTTAATATATTATTTTTTAATAAATTTATTTCTTCTTTATATTTATTTTCTACAGTTATTTTTTCAATTTCTAAATTTCTTTTAGCTTCATCATTTAAGGTATTAATTTTTGCTTCAAGATTGAATATAGTATTATTTAATTTAGATATGTCTTCTTTATATAGATTTTCTATACTCATTTTTTCAATTTTCATATTATTTTCATTTAATTCTTCAAAACTTTTTAATTTTTCATTTAATTGAGTTATTACATTTTCAAGATTTGCTATTTTTTCTTTATAACTAGTTTCAAAATTTAATTTTTCAATTTCATTTTCTTTTTTTATATCATCTAATTTATTTTCTAAAATCTTTTTTTCAAGTTCTAAATTAGATTTCATTCTTTTTTCTACTTCTGCTTCAAATTCTTTATCCCTAACTTGTATTTTTATACTTGAATAAGTATTTTCATCTAAAGAAAATACAGTATTACAATTAGGACATTTTACCTCATTCATTAACATCTCTCCTATTTTATATTTATAGTAATATTATACATTAAAAACTTAAATTATACTAGGTAAATTATATATAAATTTATAAATAAAAAGACACTCTATACATATTCTGTATCTATAATATCCTTTTCTATTATTATACTCTATTTTACTGTATTCAACTTATATATTAGGTAATAATCTTGATTTTTCAAAACTTTTTTCAACTTCTTATAATTTTGCTTATCTAAATGCCTATCTTTATGTACTTGAATTATAGTCCTATTAACTTTTGGAATTTTACTATTTACCCATTGCTTATAGTCTTTCATTCCTGTTGTATAACTCTTATTATCTATAGGACAGCTATAACTTATTATCAAATATTATACAAATACAGCTTTGCAGCATGAATGGATGGTGGTAAATCAATTCCTAATATTATTATATTTTTCTCTTTATTTTTAATATATTTTACTAGTTTTAAAATCTAAAATTACTAATAATTTTACTTTAAAAAACTCAATTTATTTATATTAAATTTGACTAAATATATATTGATAGGTTAAAATATATAAGGAGGTATACTATGAAAAAAATTATTATACTTACTTTTGGAATTTTGTTATGTTTTATATCCTTCTCTTCTACAGAGGATGATGAAAGATTAAAAACTATACTTAATGAGTTAACACAAGTTTCAAATGAATATATAAAAATTAATAAAGAAGAAGAAAGTACGTTAAGAGAGCAAATAACAAAATTCGCAAAAGAAAATTTAGATAAACCTTATTCTTGGGGTGCTATTGGTCCTGATAAATTTGATTGTTCAGGTTTTATGACTTATTTATTTAATGAAAAATCAAAAATTAAATTACCACGTGTTTCAAAAGATATGTCTGAAATGAATAATGAGAAAAAAGATATTTCTCAACTTAAAATAGGTGATTTATTATTTTTTATAACTTCAGGTGGAGAAACAATTAATCACGTAGGGTTATATATAGGAAATAATGAATTTATACATGCATCTTCTGCTAAAAATAAAGTGGTTATTTCAAAAATAGATTCTAATTTTTATAGTAAAGCATTTAAGTGGGCACTTTCGCCTTATTAGTAAAATTTTATATAAACAATAAAGAACTACATTTAAAATAATAGAAATCCTATTAAATAATGTAGTTCTTTTTTTATTTAGGTAAATTTAACTTTTTAAATATTACTATAAGACGAATTAATAGTACAAAAGAAAATATAAAAAGTGTTGTTTCTATTTCTTTAAATTTTAAATTTATTATAAAATAATTATATAAATATCCTCCTGCAACACAAAGAACAGCGTATATATCTTCTTTTAAAATAAATGGAGTTTCATTTGCTAGTATATCTCTAATTACTCCTCCACCTACTGCTGTAACCGTTGCCATAATAACAACAGCTATTGCATTTAAATTTAGAGATAAAGCTTTATCTGCACCTATATATATAAATATTGCCAAACCTATAGCATCACATATCAATACTAATGTTTTAGAAGTTTCTACAAACTCTTTTTTTGTCATTAAATCTTTAATTTTCTTTTTAAAAAATAAATATGGCAAATAAATTACAAGTGCTGTAATAATAGCTAAATAAATATCACTAGGATTTATGATAGCATTTGGTATTATATTTAACATAATATCACGTGTTATTCCACCACCTACTGCTGTAACTATTGCAAGTAAAGTCACTCCAAATATATCGTTATCATGCTTAATCCCTTTAAAAACTCCTGAAGCTGCAAAAGCTATTACTCCAATTAAATTAGATATGTATAAAAAAGAACTAAACTCCATAACTACCTCATAAAAGTAGAAATATTATCAACTACAAAGCTTCTAACTTTTTCTAAACCTTTTGAAGTTTTAGTCATCTTAAATAAAACTCTTCCCATAATTATAACATCATACATACTATTATGTAACTCTTCTTCTTCAAGT
>NZ_CDRRBS010000115.1:0-2915 GCF_977040545.1 Pseudostreptobacillus sp.
TTTCTAGTGAATCCAAGATTATTGATTTAGGAAATGGTTATGTATGGTATAAATCATATAATGATTATGGTATAAAGAAAAAAGAAGAACTTTTTTTAGAAGAATATAGTTATATTTTAGAATATGGTAAAGAAATAAAAATACAAGATTTTTATGTTGGTTATGTTAATAAAATATTACTTGAAAAAAATAAGTATAGCGAGTATAATATATATAGTTTTTTATATAATTCAGATGATCAAATTATTGTTAGAAATAGAAAAAATGGGGATAAATTGGGTAATAAGAAATTAAAAAAAATATTTATTGATAATAAGATAAATAGATTTGAAAGAGATCAGATACCACTAGTTGTTATAAACGATAAAATTGTACTAGTTGGTGATAAATTTAAATTAGTTAATAAAGATACACAGGGTGATAGGGTTGTGTATATAAGGAGGTAAAATGGAAGATAAAGAAAAAGATGAAATTAAAAATGAAGAATTAATAAATGAAGAGAATGATAAGGATGAAAATATTGATAGTTCAGATGATGATTTGAAAAAAGAAGATGAAAAACAAGATAAAGATGAACAAGAAAATGAAAAAAAAGAAAATGATAATATAAAAAATGATCCTAGATATAAACTTTTTGAAGATTTAATTAATGATGAAGAATTGAGAAATGCTAAAAAAGTTAAGATTAAACTTAGACCATCTATATTTTTTGGATTTATTTTCTTAATGGTTCTATTTGCATATTTATTTTTTGGTTCAAATATGATGCCATTTAATGAGAAAAAAAGTATATCATATAGTCAATTTGTTCAAAAAATAAATTCTGGAGAGATAAAAAGTGTTAGCGAATCAGTATCAGAAGTTGAAGGTATAGGTAATTTAGAAGGTAAAACAACTATATATACGACTAATATGGTTACAAAAAGAATAGGTGAGGATACAACTTTAATGACAGCAATAAACACTAATAATGTTGATTTAACTGTAAAACCAACACCAATTAGCACTACTGTATTTAGCTTTATATTAGCAGCTGCACCAATTATTTTAACTGTATTTATATTTATGTATATAAATAAAACTATTATGGGTGCTTCAAGAGGTGGACGTGGAATTAATCCATTTGGCTCAAATAGAAGTAGTAAAATAAGTGAAAAACCCAAAGTTAAATTTAGTGATGTAGCTGGACTTAAAGAAGAAAAAGAAGAATTAAAAGAAATAGTAGACTTTTTAAAAGATCCATCTAAATTTGAAAAAACAGGAGCAAGAGTACCTAAAGGTGTTTTACTATTAGGAGAACCTGGAACAGGTAAAACTTTACTTGCTAAAGCAGTTGCTGGAGAAACAGGCGCTGCGTTTTTCTCAATGTCAGGTTCAGAGTTTGTTGAGTTATACGTAGGAGCAGGTGCACTTAAAGTTAGAGAATTATTTGCAGATGCTAAAAAAGAAACACCAGCTATAATATTTATAGATGAAATAGATGCTGTGGGTAGAAAAAGAAACCAAGGTAAAATGAATGGTGGAAATGAAGAACGTGAACAAACATTAAATCAATTATTAGTTGAAATGGATGGATTTGAAACAGATCAAAGAATAATAGTTATGGCTGCAACAAATAGAGCTGATATTTTAGATCCAGCTTTATTAAGAGGTGGAAGATTTGATAGAAGAATAGAAGTATCAGCTCCTGATGTTGAAGGAAGAATTCAAATTTTAAAATTACATTCAAGAAATAAAAAATTATCTAAAGATGTTAAGTTAGAAGATATAGCTAAAATTACTCCAGGATTTGTTGGTGCAGATCTTGAAAATTTATTAAATGAAGCTGCCATACTTGCTGCTAGAAAAAAATCAGATACAATAACTATGGAAGATTTAGATGAAGCTGTTGATAAAATTGGTATGGGTCTTGGACAAAGAAGTAAAATAATAAGCCAAAGAGATAGAGATATGTTAGCTTATCATGAAGGAGGTCATGCCTTAATTGCTTCTCTTTTACCTGAAGCAAGTAAGGTGCATAAAGTAACTATTATACCACGTGGTGATGCTGGAGGATTTATGATGCCACTTCCAGAAGAAACTTTAGGTAGAACTAAAAAACAATTATTAGCTGAAATAAATGTTCTATTTGGAGGACGTGCAGGAGAATCTCTTATGATGGATGATATAGCAACTGGAGCATATTCAGATATTAAAAGAGCAACAGAGATTGCTAAATTGTTAATAACAAGAGTTGGTATGAATGATGAATTAGGACCTATTAATTATGAAATAGATGAAAATAATGCTTTTGTATCAAGTGTAAGTAATGAAACAAGTAGAGAAATAGATATTGAAGTAAGAAAATTATTAAAACAAAAATATGATGAAACATATAAGTTATTAAGTGATAATAAAGATATACTTGAAAATATTGCAAGACTTCTTAAAGAAAAAGAAACAGTCACAGGTTCTCAAATAAGAGCTTTAGTTGCAAGAGAAAGTTTTGATGATGTAATGAATGGAAATATTGATTTAGAAAAATATTATTAAGATTAAAATTATATAAAATTATGTATCTATAAATTTTATGAATATTGAAAAATATAGATACATTTTTTTATTAAAATTTTTTGAAAAAAGTAATAATTTTTTTTGTTTTTTATATTTTTTGGTGTATAATATAATGTATAGGACTAGTTAAGGAGGAAAGATCTTCTAGAGTTGAATTTAACTTTATTAGATTAAAATTATGAGAAAATATTTATTATTTTTTTTTATATCACTTCTTTCATATTCACAGATTTTAGAAATAAGTGATGAGTATAATTTAGTTAAAAAAAATAAAATAGAATTTAAAACAGAAGAAGAGTTAAATTCTGAATTAGAAAAATTGAGTTTTGAATTAGTATCTTCGGGATTTGTTACATCTAGTA
>NZ_CDRRBS010000116.1:0-2707 GCF_977040545.1 Pseudostreptobacillus sp.
AAGGAGTTTTGTGTTTCGTAAAAAATTTTGGAAATACTTCTATATCATTTTTAATATATACTCCTCTAGTGTGAATATTTTGTTTTTCATCAAATATATATTCACCACTATTAGTTTCAATAAATTTCAAAAGTTTAGATTTTTCATCATTAGCTCGTGTAATTACGCAAGTTCTAACAACAACATTATTCTTGAATTTCTTCTGTTTCAACTTCTCCATATTCATCTACACTCGATTCTATATTTACTCTTAATTTACATAATTTCCCTGCTAATTTTGTATTTACCCCTTTTTTACCTATAGCAAGAGTTAATTGACTAGGATCTACTTCAACTTTAGCTATTATTTCTTCATCATTTCTTACTATTTCTACAGAATTTAATTCAGCTGGATAAAGTGCATTTTTAACAAATACTCTTAAATCCTCATTCCATTCAACTAATTCTATTTTTTCACCATTTAATTCATTTAAAATATTATTTATTCTTAAACTATCCTTACCAATACAAGCACCTTTAATATCTAAATTTTTATCTTCAGAGTATATCGCAACTTTAGATTTAACTCCACATTCTCTTGATATACCTTTTATAGTTATTAATCCTTGTTTTATTTCTGGAACTTCTCTTTCAAATAATTTAATCAAATATTTATCATCACATCTAGTTAAATCAACTTTAGGATATTTACCATTTGTATCTACAGTTCTAACATAAGCACTAAACTTATCTTCAGCTTTAAATTCATCTGTTGGTAATAATTCTTTTTTAAGTATAGTTACATCTAAATCATTCATATTAGAATATAGATTCCCATTTGGCTCAACTCTCTTAACAGTTAAATTAACTATTTCATTCTCAACCATTTTAAATTGTCTTACTACTTCTTCTTTTTCTTTTTCTCTAACATATTGAACTATTATTGATTTAGTTCTTTGAATAGCATTTCTCTTAAATCCATCAGCTTTTAATTCTATTTTTATAACATCCCCGATTTTAGCTCTTTTTTGATATTCTTTTGCTTCATCTAAAGGTATTTCTAAATCTTTATCATAAAATTTAACTATATTATCTATAACAGTTTTTTCAGAATACATTTTAACAACACCTTTTTCTGTTATATCAACACTAATATTTTCATGATCATTAAAATCCTTTTTATATGCTGCTAAAAGTCCAGCTTTCAATCTTTCAAATAATTCTTCTCTTTTTATCCATTTTTCTTTTTCTAATTCAATTATTGCATCTAAAAATATTGCTGTATCTTTTTTAGATCCCATCTCCTTCCACATCCTCTCTAAAAGTCATATCTGATAAAACAAATGAAAGTCTTGCTTCTTTAATTTTTTCTAAAGGTATTTCTACAATTTCATCATTCATATTATCTTTAATATACACTATATTTTCTTTAAAATTTTTCAATTCACCTTCAAATCTTTTTTTATTATCAATATTACTTCTTGTTTTAACATTTATTACTCTACCTAAAAATCTTAAAAAATCTTTTTCTCTTTTTAACTTTCTTTCAAGACCAGGTGTTGAAACTTCAAGATAAAATTTATCATCTATCATGTCATCTACAATAGAATCAATCTTTGTACTAAGGGCAACACAATCATCAAGAGTTGTTTCATTTTTTAAACTTTCTACATAAACTCTTAAAAAATTATATCCACCTTCACGTACATACTCAATATCTGCCAGTTCTAAATTTAAATCTTGCAAATACGGTTCTATCCTTTCTTCAATTAGTTTTAATTTTTCTTCCATTATTTCACCTCTATTAAATTTAAAGAGTGGGCTTAACCCACTCTCTTACTTTTATTTAATTATATCATAATTTTAGATATAATACAAGAATATTTAAAATTCTTTGGAGTGTATGTCATTTTTAATTGATATTAGAAAGAAAAGAAGAAAGTAAAAAACTTCCTTCTAAAATATATTATATTTCAAATTAAATAACCACTTTAACTCTTTATCATAGTTTAATGATGTATCTAAGCTTATATTTTCAAAACTACTCTTTAATCCCATCTTTATTATTGGATTAATATTAACATAATCTGTATTAAATCCAGCTTCTGTATATATTGCCTTATAGTTTAATTTACCTTTAACATTTAAACTACTATTTCTTCTTTCTATAACACTTTTAACATCAAGTCCTATACTTGTATCATTATCTAATTGTTTACTTAATGATATATCAGTATTTAATATATGTTTTATATACGGTAAGTATCTTTGTAAATATATACTTTCTATCTTTATACCTTCTTCTATATATTCTATACCTAACCCTATATCTGTTATATTATCTACAGTTAATAATACATCTTCTAAATTACTTTCCTTATGTGTATATGAATACTTCCCTATTAAATTTATCTTATTCTTCTTTTCCCTATATACCTCATACTTTATCTTTGTATCTAGCTTATTTTCACTCCCACTTATATCATATATATCATTATTACCTATTATTGATTTCTTATAATAACTATTATTATATGTTATATAGTATTCTCTATTTCTTATTGGAAATGATATATCTATATTTAAGTTATTATTTATTCTTGCTTTTTCTAAACTTGATATATCCTTTTCTTCTATACTTTCTCCTATACCTAATTCTTCCTTTTCTTCTCTTATTGGATTTTTAGGACTTACAAATGTATATGATATATTTACATTTTCATTTAAT
>NZ_CDRRBS010000117.1:0-2703 GCF_977040545.1 Pseudostreptobacillus sp.
CAGTTGATATTCAAGATGATAAATTAGTTATAGTTGCAATTGATATTGCACATAGAAAAGAAATTTATAAATGATTATTAAAATCACAGCCATTAATTTGATTGTGATTTTTTTGTACAAAAAATAAAGTATAAAGGAATTTAAAAAATATTTAATTTTGGTGTGATAAGTTTAAAAAAATTAGAGGTAGTGCATAAAGACTTATTAAAAAATAAAGTATTTGAGATTACACTTCAAAGCTTCAAGGGGATGGCTAATGTTGTAAATGATGTGATAGAAATAAAGTAGTGCGTTGTGAGAAATAGATTACTTACACTTTTAATGATATAAACAGCAAAAGAGATTTTATAAAGAATATGCTATATTTTGATGTAAAGGCAAATATGTTAGACCCTTTGATATTAAGAAAAGCAAATTAGTAGCACAAGCTGGTATTACGTGGTGTTTTTAAGGGTAAATAATGGTTGAAGTAGGGAATTTATAAGAAATTATGAAAATCGTTGAAATACATGGTCTATATACTGTTATTGCTATAGTACTTATTATATATCTTATTTTTAAAAGTAAGAAAGCTACAAAAGAAAGAACAAAAAGAGATGAAGAAATACTATCTACAATGATATTATTAAAAGTGAGTATTGTATATGGACACATTGAACAATCTAAATTGAAAATGGTAGTCAGATTATAATTTTTTCAATTGTAATTTAATGCAAGAAGTGATATAATTTTTTAGGATTAATTTTATTATGCTTGATAGCATACGAATAGATTACAAAAATAAGATAAAAGTAGTTAAAAATAAGAATTTTAGAATATTAAATAGGAGGATATATGTATATAAATCAAGAAGTTAAAGATTTACAAATTTCTTTAATAAGACAAATAGCTTTAAAAATGAAAGAATATGAAAATGGGATAGATTTTACAATAGGAGAGCCATGGAATGATATACCTAAAGATGTTAAGGAATATATGGCAGAGATTACTTTAAATAAAAAATTAGGTTATACAGCAACAGGAGGGGCAAAGGAGTATAGAGAAGCAGTAGCTAAGTTCTATAATAATTTATATGATTCAAATTATACTTGGAAAAATGCGCTAGCAAATGCAGGTTCTAGTGAAGGACTTTCATCATTTTTAAGAACAGTACTTAAACCTGGTGATGAAGTTATTATGCCAACACCAGCTTATCCTGGGTATGAACCAACTATAAAAATGATGCATGCTAAACCAGTATATATAGACTTAGTTGATCAAGATTTTAAATTAACAGCAGAAATATTAGAATCATACATAACAGAAAAAACTAAAGTAATAATACTAACTTATCCAAATAATCCAACAGGAGCTGTGATGTCGCTTGAAGAAATGGATAAAGTAGCAGATGTAATAAGAAGACATGATGTATATTTATTAAGTGATGAAATATATTCTGTACTTGCATTTGAACAATATCATTCATTTGCTAGATATACAGATTTAATTGATAAAATAGTAATAGTCAATGGTTTTTCTAAATCACATTCTATGACAGGATGGCGTGTTGCATATACATTAGCATCTGAGGAAATAATAAATAATATGAATAAGGTTGGACAGTATACTATTACAGGTGTAAATACTATTGCTCAATATGGAGCTATTTATGCAATGGAACATTATCCAAGACGTGATGATATTATAGAAATTAATAGAAATAGACTAATGTTTATGAAAAGAGGATTAGAAGAATTAGGATTTAAAGTAATAAATCCAGAAGGTGCTTTCTATATTTTCGTTGATTATAGAATGTTTAGTGATATGAATTCATTTGATTTTGCTATGGATGTATTAAATAAAACTCAAGTAGGATTAGTTCCTGGAATATGTTTTTCAGTGGAAGGATTTGTAAGATTATCAATTTCACATAATTTTGAAGTTTTAGAAGAAGCACTAGATAGAATAGCTGCATATTTGGGGAAAACAAGAGATGCGTAAAAATGATATCATTGAAATAACTATAAAAGGTATAGATTTTCCATCTAAACCTTATGGGTATTATGAGAATGATGAAAGGAAATTTTATTCTAATATCAATGTAGCTATAGGTCAAAAAATTAGGGGAAGAGTAGGTAAAATAAAAAATACTAAAGTTGAATTAAGAGATATAGAAATAATTGATGATTTGAATAAAAAACCTTTTTGTGATAAATTTAATAAATGTGGTGGTTGTTCTTTTCAGTATTTTGATTACAAAGAACAATCTAAATTGAAAACAGAATTAGTTTTTAAATTGATAGATTCTTGTATAGTTAATAGAGATTATTTAAAGCTTGATACAGTAACAATGGAAAATGATTTAGAATATAGAAATAAAATGGAATTTAGTTTTGGTAATGAAATTAAAGATGGTCCGATAATGTTAGGACTTCATAAAAAAAATTCTTTTCATGATATTGTTAATGTTAAAAATTGTATGCTAATGGACAATGATTTTAGAATAATTTATGATTTTACTGATAATTTTTTTAGAGAAAGAAATATAGAGTTTTATCATAGATTGACGCATATTGGTTTTTTAAGAAATATGGTTATTAGAAAAGGTGAAAAGACTAAGGAATTATCAGTTAATCTTATAACAACTTCACAGGTTGAAAATTATGATATAGTTAATGAATGGAAAAATGAATTAGAAAAATTAAAACTTGAAAAAGAAATAAA
>NZ_CDRRBS010000118.1:0-2682 GCF_977040545.1 Pseudostreptobacillus sp.
ATCTAGATCAATAAAGATTGATTTGACTAAAGCTATACCAAAATATTTAATTTCTGAAAATTATAATATATATAAATTTTTTGAATATGATTTGAATTATTTGAGTAAATATATTTCTTCTGAATTAAATATTGATGATTTTGATGTCAACTCTTTAGAGGAAATGTATGATAATATTTTTGATTATTATTTAAATTCAAATTTAGAAAATAGAATCAAATATGAAAAGTCAATAATATATCTATTAAATAGATTAAAGTATGAGAAAGAAATTCAATTACTAAATATATCAGATAGAATCATTAAAATATTAGTAGATAAGGATTTAAAGAATTCAAGAGAAAAAGTTTATTCTTTTATGTATTCTTGTATATTGAAATGCATAGATATATACAATATAGAAAAAATAGAAAAACTAATAGAATATAAAAACTCTATTAAATCTAATGTAAATTTAAAGTTGTGTATATTTTTATTCTTGAATTCTATATTTGAAATTTAAGTGTGTGGTGATTAATATGTCAATAGGAATCTTTGATTCAGGATTGGGAGGGATAACTGCTCTCAATGTTATAAAAACAGATTATAAACAAAAAAATATAGTGTTTTATGGTGATACTTGTCATTTACCTTATGGTGATAAAAGTTCAAAACAAATAATTAGTTATTCTATGGAAATAGTAAATTATTTAATTAATAAAGGTGTAGAAGTTATAGTTATAGCTTGTAATAGTGCAACTTCAAATGCATTAGACAGTTTAAAAGAAAAATATGATATACCAATAATAGGAGTAATAGATCCTGCAATAAAAAAATTGTTAAGTATAGGCTCAAAAAAAGTAGGAGTAATTGCTACTGAAACAACAATAAAATCAAATAAATATCATGATAAAATAAAGGAATTAGATGAAAATATAGATGTATATTCAGTTGCTTGTCCTAAATTTGTTCCGATTATTGAAAGTGGTAAAAAAGATGGAGAAGAAATTGAAAAATTAATAGATTTATATATTGCACCAATTAGTGAAAAAATAGATACTTTGATATTAGGATGTACACATTATTCTATAATAAAAGATATTATAAGTAGAAAGTATCCTAAATTGAAATTAATAGATCCATCTATTGAAGTCTCTATAGAATTAGGGAACTATATATCTAATAAAAATGAAAATGGAGATATAGAATATATTGTTTCTGGTGATATAGAAAAATTTAAAAATAACCTTGAGTGTATATTTGGTAAAGATGAATATTTTGTTTCAAAGGATGAAGGGAAATAAATTATGTATGAATATTTACAAGGAAAATTAACAGTAAAAAATTTAAGCTATGTTGCTTTAGATATAAATGGAATAGGATTTAAAATTTATACAACATTAAAATCGTATGAAGTTTTAAATTCATTAGGTGAACAAGAAAAGTTATTTATACATACTATAGTTAAAGAAGATGATATATCTTTTTACGGATTTAAGTCAGAGATAGAAAGAGAATTTTTTAGAAATTGTATTTCAATAAGTGGAGTAGGTGCTAAAAAAGCTATAGCGATACTTTCAACTTTTAATTATAGTGAACTTACAGGTATTGTTAAATCTAAAAATTCTAAAGAGTTAGCAAAGGTACCAGGAATTGGTGTTAAAAAAGCAGAAAAAATAATAATAGATTTAATTGATAAATTAGATAATATAGATATAATGACAAATATTGTAGATGAAAGTTTACTTGAAATTATATCTAAAAAAGAGAATTTAAGATTAGCATTAGAATCTTTAGGATATGATAAGATAGATGTATCTTTGATTATTTCTGATTCTGAATTTAAAGAGTTAGAAATGCAAGATTTAATTAAACTTGCACTATTAAATATTAATAAAAAGAAAAAATAGAAAGGTAGTGAGATGAATTTTTATTGGATTTTAGTTGTAATAGGGGCTATAATGTGGGGAGTAGATGGTGTTTTATTTACACCAAGATATTTTAGTTATGGGCTTTATAATGTTATTTTAATTACTTTTTTGGTACATTTAGTTCCAAGTATATGGATGAGTTTAACGAGTCCTGGACAGTATAAAGCATTGAATAAAAAAAATAAAAGTGATATTTTATATTTATTCTTGATAGCATTATTTGGGGGTACTATAGGTACTATATGTATAGTAAAAGCACTTGAATTAAGTGAATTTAATCCATTTAGCTTAGTTATACTTATACAAAAATCTCAACCAATTTTTGCAATAATATCTGCAATGATAATTTTAAAAGAAAAACCTAATAAACATTTTAAATATTATTTTTTAATTTGTTTAGTTGCTATATATGTAATGACATTTGGAGTTAATAGTCCATTTAGTTTAGAAATAAAATCTTTATATGCTTGTTTATTTTCATTAATATCAGCTATAAGTTTTGGTATATCAACAACTTTTGGAAGAAGAGTTTCTTTAAAAGTTAAACCACAAACAGCTACTTTTTATAGATATATATTTACAACATGTATTACGTTTGTGTTATTGTTATTTAATATTCAGTCTACTATAGATGGTTTACTAGTTACATTTAATAATAAAAATATAATATTATTGACTTTATTAATTGCTGTATGGGGAATGATTACTTTAAGAATTTATTATAAAGGATTAACTAAAACAAATGCAATTTATGCAACTGTTTGTGAATTAT
>NZ_CDRRBS010000119.1:0-2677 GCF_977040545.1 Pseudostreptobacillus sp.
AGCTTGTAAATATATAGATTTAATAGTATCAGATAGAATATTAATTAGTAAGTTGATAAATATATTTTTAAGAATTTTCTTTATGAGTTTATCTTTATTACTTATTGAACTTTTGCCTATAGGCTTATCTTCAGATTTATCTAATTTAATATTATTTTATTCTGACCTAGATCTTCAAAGGATTTTATTAAGACTTAATAATTATTACTACATAATATTATTTGCATATATATATTTCTTAGACAGATTTAATATATTTACAGGAATAACAAAAGCTATATTTTCTTGGTTTGGAATTAGATGAAAACAGTAGATAGAGAGTTAACTGTAGAGTTTATAGAAAAAAAATCTAAATTTTTAGGTCATATTAAACCTGTAAATACTGTTAAAGAAGCACAAGAATATATAGAGTATATAAATACTATACATCCAGATGCTACTCATAATGTATATGCCTATAAAGTTATAGAAAATGGACAGGAATATTTTAAGTATAATGATTGTGGAGAACCTTTAAATACAGCAGGTAAACCTATGGCTGAAATAATAACAAGATTAGATGTTTTTAATGTTGTAATAGTAGCAACTAGATATTTTGGTGGAATTAAATTAGGTGCAGGTGGTTTAATTAGAAATTATGCTAAATGTGCAAAACTTGCAATAAATGAAGCAGGTATAGTAGAATATGTTGAAAAAAATATATATTTATTAGATTATGATTATTCAAAATCTAAGGAAATTGATATTTTCTTTGAAAAAAATAATATAGAAGTATTAGAAAAAATGTATAATGAACGTATAAGTGTAAAAATTTTAGTAAATAATGAATTTGTAGATGTTTTAGAAAAAATGAATGATATAATAATAATTAAATTATGATAGGAGGTAATAATGATAGTAGCAATAGTAGGAAGACCTAATGTTGGGAAATCTACACTTTTTAACAAGTTGATAGGAGATAGATTATCTATAGTTAAAAATGAAGAAGGTGTTACTCGTGATAGATTATATAGAGAAACAGAATGGTCTGGTAAAAAATTTCTATTAGTAGATACTGGAGGACTTGAACCACGTAGTAATGACTATATAATGCAAAAAGTAAAAGATCAAGCCAAAGTTGCAATAGATGAAGCAGATTCAATAATATTTCTTGTAGATGGTAAAGCAGGGATAACAGCAGTTGATGAAGATATTGCAAGTATATTGAGAAAGCAAAATAAAAAAGTAGTAGTAGCTGTTAATAAAATAGATAATTATATGAAAGAAAAAGATAATATGTTTGAATTTTACTCATTAGGATTTGAAGATGTTATAGCAATATCAGCTGAACATAAAGTTAATCTTGGGGATCTTTTAGATGCAGCTGTGGATAAATTTCCTATTAATTATGAAAAACAGGAAGAAGAAGGATTAGCAATAGCAGTTCTAGGAAGACCTAATGCAGGTAAATCTTCTTTTGTAAATAAGATACTTAATAAAGAAAGAAATATAGTAAGTGATATAGCAGGAACTACTCGTGATTCTATAGATTCAAGTTTTAGATATAATGGAGATGTATATACAATAATAGATACAGCTGGAATTAGAAAAAAATCAAAAGTTGAAGATGATATAGAGTATTATTCAGTATTAAGAGCTATTAAAGCTATACAAAGAGCTAATGTTTGTGTTCTTATGCTTGATGCAACTGAACTTTTAACAGAACAAGATAAAAGAATAGCAGGTTTAATATATGAAGAGAGAAAACCTATAATAATAGCTATTAATAAATGGGATTTAATAGAAAAAGATAATAAAACTGTTAAGGAATTTACAGATCTTGTAAAAGCAGATCTTCCATTTTTAGATTATGCTCCGATAGTTACAATATCAGCTTTAACTGGTAAAAGAACTATAAATATAATAGATCAAGTTAAATATATAGATGAAGAATATAATAAGAAAATATCAACAGGATTATTAAATCAAGTATTAGAAGAATTAATGGCTAAAAATCCTGTGCCTACTAGAAAAGGTAGAGCTGTTAAAATTAATTATGGTACACAAATAGGACAAGCACCACCTAGATTTGTATTTTTCGCTAATAACCCAGATTTAGTACATTTTTCATATAAGAGATATATAGAAAATAATTTAAGAGAATATTTTGGGTTTGAAGGATGTCCAATAGATATAGTATTTAATAAAAAATCATAGATTTAATAGAATTAAAGGATTATTTCAATATAGAGATAATCCTTTTTTATAATACCTTAAATATATTCTGATTATCAAAGTATTTTGTATAAAAAATATTTTTTCTTTATAAATAAAAAAATATTAGTATAATCAATAAGTTAACATTAAATTATGGAGGTAATAATGAAAAAAATAGTAATAGTAGGATTTGTATTAATGTTTTTAACAAGTAAAATTAAGATACATAATTTGTTTTTTATACTAACATATTTGATATATATATTATCATTTAAGATGTTAGGTGTAAGTATACATATGTTACAAGTTGTTGGGTATGTACCATTAACCATTATTAATAATTTTCCTACTATAGAATTTTTGGGTATATATGCAAATTATCAAGTTATATTTTCTCAAGTTTTATTATTGTTAATTTTATTTGGAATGAATATATTTATGAAAAAACAGAAAAATTAGATAAAATTTTATTTATATAAAA
>NZ_CDRRBS010000120.1:0-2665 GCF_977040545.1 Pseudostreptobacillus sp.
ATTGATGAAAATGAAGATTTAGTAATATCAGGACTTGGATATATAGAAGTTAAAAGAGGACCTCTTGAAGTTAGATTACATTTACCTAAATATGTAAAAGTCATAGTTAGAAAAAGTATATCTAAAGATTCTAATTTTGAAGAAAATATAGAAGAGGATGATGATTTTCTATGGTAATTAAGTTTTTTATAAGAATACTATTTTTACTTTTAATTATATTTACTAGTTTATTAATAGGAGTTAATATAATATATGGAGTCTTGAATATATGAAAGTATCTATTTTAGGTAGTAGCAGTAGTGGTAATTCAACTTTTTTATCTGTAAATAATAAAAAAATTTTGATAGATGTTGGATTTAGTATGAAAAAATTGAATGATAAATTATCTCAAATTAATGAAAGTTTAGAAAATATAGGATATATTTTTATAACACATGAACATAGTGATCATATAAAATCATTAGGTTCTATACTTAGAAAATATGATGTAAACGTCTATATACATAGAAAATCTTTTGATGCCATTAAAGATAAAATTGGAAAATATGATTCAAATAAAATTAATTTATTAGATAATAGAGAAATCTTTTTAGATGATTTATCAATTAAAAATTTTGACTTAACACATGATGCATCTCATTGTTTAGGATATTCATTTGAAATAAATGATAAAAAATTTACGTATATAACAGACACTGGATATGTAAGTAGAACTATGAACTTAAATTGCTTAAATTCTGATATACTTGCAATAGAAAGTAATTATGATTTAGATATGCTTATGAATGGAAGTTATCCATGGGATATTAAAAATAGAATTAAAAGTAAGTTTGGACATTTAAGCAATAGAGATACTTTGAATTTAGTTAAGTCAATTTATGAATATGATTCTTGTAAATTGAAAAAGGTTTTTCTTATGCACTTGAGTGAAGAAAACAATTTAGAAGCTTTAGCTTTACACAATATTAAAAGTAATTTTTTGGATATAGATGTAGAGGTTTCAGGTGAAGAAGTAACATCTATATTTGAGTTTTAGGGAGAATTATGTGGAGAAAATTAGATTTACTAGTAAGAAGTTTAGATGTATATATAAATTATAGGGGTAAAGGTAAAATTATGCTTAATAATGGTAATGTATCTTCAGATATTATGCTTATATTAACTGATATTAAAGATGATGCATTATTAAGTAAAAATATTTTAAATAGTCCAGAAGGTCAAAAAATAAAAGATATATTTAATTTTGTTGGGATACCTATAGATGATATATATATTACATCTTTGTATAAACTAGATAGAAGATTTTTAAGTGTTGATAAGAAAAGTTTAGAAAATTTATTAGATGTGCTAAGAAGTGAAATATTTTTAGTTAATCCTAAATATATAATAACAGTTGGTGGAGAAGTATTTAATTTATTGATTTCTGATATTGCTAAAATGGATATAACTACAAATAATGTTAATTTCTATAATTCAGTAGGTAAAATGTATGATTATGAAGGAAGAGCACTTGTACCAATATATGACTTTTCATATATATTAAAATCAACAAAAGAAGAAAAAAAGAAAATGGTGGATGTTTTAGAAGTTATAAATAAAATTAGGAGGAATAAATGATAGGAATAGGAATAGTAGGGTTACCTAATGTTGGTAAATCAACTCTATTTAATGCAATTACGAAAACACAAAATGCGGAGGCAGCAAACTATCCTTTTGCAACAATAGAACCAAATGTTGGGATAGTTTCTGTACCAGATTTAAGACTTGATGAACTTGCAAAGATAATAAATCCTAAAAGAGTTTTGGGAGCAAGTGTTGAATTTGTTGACATAGCAGGTCTTGTTAAAGGAGCTGCAAATGGTGAAGGTTTAGGAAATAAATTTTTAGCAAATATTAGAAATACTGTAGCAATATGTCAAGTTGTACGTTGTTTTGAAGATGAAAATATTATACATGTAGAAGGTAGTGTTGATCCCATAAGGGATATAGAGATAATAAATGGAGAATTGATATTATCGGATGCAGAAACTGTAGAAAATGCAATACAAAAAAATTCTAAACAAGCTAAGAATAATAAAGATGCAAAAAGATTAGTTGAGGTTTTAGAAAAATGTAAATTACATTTAGATGATTATAAGATGCTTTCAACTTTGAATTTAGATCAAGATGAATTAGATTTAATTTCAACATATCAATTATTGACATTAAAACCTATGATGTTTGGTTTAAATATTTCAGAAGAAGATCTTGTTAATTCTATTGATAATGATCATGTTAAAAGAGTTAAGGAATATGCAGAAAGTATAAATGCAGAATGTGTAACATTTTCAGCAAAGGTTGAGTCTGAATTAATAGAAATAGAAGATGAAAATGAGAGAAATGAATTTATTGAAAGTTTAGGAATAAAAGAACCTAGTTTAAATAGATTTATTAGATGTGGATTCCATTTATTAGGATTAATTTCATACTTTACAGCAGGAGAGCAAGAAGTTAGGGCTTGGACTATTAAGAAGGGAACTTTAGCTCCACGTGCTGCTCGTGAAATACATTCTGATATAGAAAGAGGGTTTATAAGAGCTGAGGTTGTAGAATATAATAAATTTATAGAGTATAAAGGTTGGCAAGGAAGTAAGGAAAAAGGTGCAATGAGACTTGAAGGTAAGGA
>NZ_CDRRBS010000121.1:0-2587 GCF_977040545.1 Pseudostreptobacillus sp.
AGCATCTTTCACATAGCAACCATTAACACAAACACTATAAAACTTATGTTCAATTGCTTCTGCACATAATTTTTCTATATCTTTTTGACTTGCTGTTGCTTTTACTATAGTATGATCAATATATTTTGCAATATTATACATTATTTCTCCATTCTACTCTATTATATCTAAAATAGGATTCATTTTTGAGTTTTCTACATTATCAATCACATAAGAATCTAATAACATATTTTTTGAAGTTTCTACATTTTTATCATCATTGTAGAAAATTTGAGCTATAAGGTCACCCTTTTCAACCTTATCACCAACTTTTTTAAGTATTTTTATACCTACAGCATGATCTATTATAGATTCCTTAGTTTCACGACCTGCACCTATAACCATAGCTGCCTTTCCTATTTCTTCAGTTTTTATTCTATGAACAAAACCTGATTTTTCAGCAAAAATATCTAATTTATTTTTAGCTGTTGGAAGTAAAGTATAATTATTAACTATTTCAGGATTTGCACCACTTTCTTTAATAAACTCTTTAAATAAAGAAAGGGCTTTACCACTTGAAATTACATCATCTATTAGTTTATAACCTTCTTTAATATTTTTAATTTCTCCTTTAGATTTAAGTGCAAGACTTGCAATAGTATACACTACTTCTTTAAGATCTTCAGACCAATTTCCTTTTAGAGCTTCTATACCTTCAATAATTTCAGTAGCATTTCCTATATTATACCCTAAAGGTTCATCCATATTTGAAATTACAACCTTAACTTTACGGTTAGCTCCCTCTCCTATTGCAACCATTCTTTTTGCTAACATTTTAGCATCATCTAAAGTTTTCATAAATGCTCCGTCACCAACTTTAACATCAAGTATAATAACATCAGATTGTATAGCCAATTTTTTACTCATTATACTACTTGCTATAAGTGGAATAGATGGTACTGTTGCAGTAACATCTCTTAAAGCATATATTTTTTTATCTAATGGAACTATTTTATCACTATATCCCATTAAACCTACACCTGTTTTGTTAGCAATTATAGCTAACTCTTCTTTAGTATTAGAGAATTGGAAGTTTTCTATAGATTCAAATTTATCTATTGTACCTCCAGTATGTCCCAAGCCCTTACCTGATAATTTGGCAGTTGCCATACCAAGAGCTGAAAGTATTGGAGCAAGAACTACCGTTACTTTATCTCCTACACCCCCAGTACTATGCTTATCAACAAGATATCTATCTAATTCTGGAAAAGTAATAATATCTCCTGAATCACGCATAGTCATAGTAAATGTAACAAGTTCCTTATCTGTCATATCTTTAAAATATGTTGCCATTAAAAATGAAGCCATTTGATAATCAGGAACTTTAGCATTATAATACTCTGTTAAAAGAAATTTAATTTCTTCATCGGTAAGTTCAATACCATCTCTTTTATTTTGTATTATATCTACAATTCTCATAACTACTCCTTTCATTAAACATGTTTATATTAAATTATACTACTTTTTTTTGTTTTTTCAAAATTTTTATTTTATTTTTTAACATATTCTTATCGTATAATAAAAATTAACAAACATATACACAACTATATTTAAAAGTAAATTTAAAGAAAAATAGGATTTTAAACAAATCCCATTTTCATTTTATTTTTACTTTATTTATTATTTATAAACAACTCCATTATTTGAACAGTATTTGTTGCAGCACCTTTTCTAATATTATCTGCTACTACCCATAAATTAAGACCTTTATCTATTGATTCATCTCTTCTTATTCTTCCTACAAATACTTCATCTCTACCCTCTGCATTTATTGGCATAGGATATATATTATTCTTAACATCATCTTCTAATATCAAACCTTTAGATTCTTTTACCATATTTCTAACATCATCTAAATTAAAATCATTTTCTAATTCAACATTTATAGAAATAGAATGAGAATATCTTACTGGAACTCTCACGCAAGTTGCAGTTATTTTTAAATCAGGTTTTGATAATATTTTTCTTGTTTCATTAACCATTTTCATTTCCTCTTTTGTATATCCATTTTCTAAAAATACATCAATATGAGGTAATAAATTATGTTCTATTTGATATGGAAATTTAGTTAAATCATCTCCTTTATATCCATTATCAAGATCATTTAACCCTTTAACTCCTGCTCCTGATACAGATTGATAAGTTGAATAAACTACTCTTTTTAACCCATATTTATCATCAAGTAATTTTAAAACTTCCATACACTGTATAGTAGAACAATTAGGATTAGCAATTATCCCTTTTTTTATTTCTCTTATAGCTTCTGGATTAGCTTCTGGAACTATTAAAGGAACATCTTTATCCATACGCCAAGCACTAGAATTATCTATTACTACAGCACCTTTTTTAGCAAACTTAGGAGCATATTCTTCTGAGATTGAACCTCCTGCTGAAAATAGAGCATAAGTAATATCATCTAATATATTCTCTTCTTTAAGTTCTATAATAGAATATTCCTTCCCTTTAAATTCTATCTTTTTACCTGCAGATCTAGCTGAGGCATATAGGTATAAATTATCAAATTGTATATTTCTTTCTTCTATAACTC
>NZ_CDRRBS010000122.1:0-2585 GCF_977040545.1 Pseudostreptobacillus sp.
TATATACTTATCTAAAAAATCATTTTCTGTCATTAAAGTATATTCTACAAAAGAATTCTTCAAAGTATTCTCTATCTCTATTTTATCCATAGGATTTGAAAATACATATAGATTATTACCTTTCAATTCATTTAAAATATCAAACTCTAAACCTTTATATACAATATTCATTATATTCCCCTTTCTTTTTGTTTCATTATAGCACATAAAATAAAAAAAGATAATCATTTAAAATCATCTTTTAAAACTTATTTATTTAATTTAATAATATTAAAAAAAGATGGAAAACTTAATTTCCATCTTTAATTATAAAGCTTTAACTTTTTCAACTAAAGCTTTAAATTCTACTGAGTTATTTAAAGCTAATTCAGCTAATACTTTTCTGTCTAATTCTATATTTAATTTCTTTAATCCATTCATGAATCTTGAATAAGATAATCCTTCTGCACGAGATGCAGCATTTATTCTGATTATCCATAATTCTCTCATTGTTCTTTTCTTTAATTTTCTATGTTCTGTTGCATAAGCCATTGCTTTTTTAACAGCTTCATTTGCTTTTCTATAATTAGTTTTTATTGACCCTCTGTATCCTTTAGCTTCTGCTAATACTTTTTTATGTCTCTTTCTTCTTACTATTCCTGTTTTTACTCTTGGCATCTTAATTCCTCCTCTTTAGTTTTATCTTCCAGCTTGTCCAGCTAATAATCTTGAAGCTTTTCTTGCTGCTCCACCAGTTAATACTGCATCTTCACCTAATCTTTTCTTTCTCTTATGAGTCTTTTTAGTTAAGATATGGCTCTTTCCTGAATGTTTAACTACAAATTTCCCTGTTCCTGTAACTTTAATTCTTTTTTTTGCACCTTTATGTGTTTTCATTTTTGGCATAATTTTTCCTCCTCTGAACTATTTCTTTGGTGAAAGCATAACAAATTTTTGTACCTGCTCTTTACCATATTTTTTCTCTACTACTACCTTTTCTTCAAAGAAATTAGCAAATTCATCTAAAACTTTAACGGCAGTTTCTGAATGTAATTTCTCTCTTCCTGATAATCTTAAACTAATTTTAATTTTGTAATCTTTTTCTAAAAACTTCTCTATTTGATTAACCTTAGTCTCCATATCATGTGTATCTATATGAGGTTTAACTCTTATTTCCTTGATTACGGTATTTTTTTGTTTCTTTTTATTTTCTTTGTCTTTTTTTACTTTTTCATAACGATATTTACCATAATCCATTATTTTGGCAACAGATGTTGTCCCATTGTATGACATTTCAACTAAATCTAAATTCTTTTCAGAAGCTAGGTTTAAAGCATCATTTACTGACATTATACCCAACTGCTCTCCATCTTCAGATATTAATCTAACTTCTTTAGCTCTGATTTCTTCATTAATTCTAGTATTATCAGACTTCATAGTTCCTTTTATAAAGAACACCTCCTATTTTGATAATAAAAAAAACAAGATAAAATCTTGTTCTCTACATCATAAAATAATAGACTTATGGCGTCTATAATCAATAACGTAACCTTACTCATATTAAGCCTCGCAATCTAAATCGATATGGAAAGGTGAGAACTAAATTCTACTTCTTTTAATTTACTTATAAATATTATCATATTTTTAATTATTTGTCAAATTTTACAAAATTATTTATAATAACTAAAGGAATTACATTTTATTTTATATAATGTAATTCCTTAATTTAATAATTTTATATCAAAACTAACTTAACATATATTTTTGTAACTTACGACTTGATAGGGCCAATATTAATGTACCTAATATTAGTATAGTCGATAATGCATTAATTGTGGGACTTACTCCAAACTTAAGCATAGAATAAATTTGTATAGGTAAAGTATCAGAATTAGTACCTGTTACAAAGCTCGTTATAACAAAATCATCTAAAGATAATGTCATTGACATTAAAAATGCTGATATTATACCTGGTACCATAGTTGGTAGTATAACTTTATTTAATGTTTGTAATTCAGTTGCACCTAAATCACGTGAAGCTTCAACTATAGAGAAATCAAACTCATCTATTCTTGACATTATTATAAATAAGGAAAAAGGTATATTAAATGTTGTATGTGCAATAAATACAGTTAACATTCCTAAAGGTATTTTAGCGAAATTCATATTAAAGAATAATAATAAAGAAACCCCTATTATCAAATCTGGTAAAACTAAGGGAATATAATTTAAAACTCTTGAATAAGATTTCAATTTAAAATTATACCATTTAATACCTATAGATCCTAAAACTGCTATTACAACAGAAATAAATGATGAAGATAATGCTATCAATATACTTCTTCCAAAAGCATGCCATAATTTTGGTGAACGAGTAAATAATTCTATATACCATCTTAAAGAAAAACTTTTAAATTCATAGGCCTTAGTAGAATTAAAAGATAAAACTATAAGCATAACTATTGGTAGATAAAAAAACAACATAACCAAAACAAAAAAGAATAATGAAAACTTTTTCTTTTCCATACTAATCACTCTCCTTTTCAGTTTTAATTTTTATCCATACAAATATTGAAGTAATCAATATAAATAATGTTGAAATAGCT
>NZ_CDRRBS010000123.1:0-2520 GCF_977040545.1 Pseudostreptobacillus sp.
TAACATTAGGCATTATCTTACCAGTTGCTTTATATAAGTCTCCTGCAAAGTTAGGATTTAATAATTCAGCTATAACTGCTTGTGAAAGAGCCATTTTATCAGCATCTTCTTCATTTCTTGAGTTAATAACTAAAGCCCATCCACCTTTCCAGTGTTTTAATTCTTTTCCAGCGAATTTAGCAGCATTTAAAGGTAATACTTCAAAGTCTTCTGTTCCACTTATTTCAGTAGCAGCAGCAACTTCCCAAGGTCCTATTATTCTTACAGAACCAGTGTTTCCACCTTTAAATAATCCATCCATGTATCCATAAACAGCTTTTGTATCAAACATAGGTAATTTTTCTTTGTTTGATTTTTGCCAGTATTCAAATATTCCTTGGAACATTTGTTGTTGTTCTGGAGTTAATTTATCAAAATCATTAGTTAAAGTAGACACAAATTTATCTCCATCTTTTCCTAATAATTCTACATCAAATGCATTAGTAACTGCTACACCATACCAAGCATTAAATAATGGTACCATAGCTACTTTTGGATCTAAAGTTGCAAAATCAATATTTTTTAAATCAACATTGTTTGCAGCAGCATTTTTAGTATTTACTCCTAAAATTAATGTTTCAATATTGTATGGGAATCCGAAATAGTTTCCATCAAATTTTAATTGTCCTCCAAGACCTTTATCAAAGTCTCCGAATCCTCCAACTCTTTCACCTAAAGCTTTAGCATCAAATGAAGCTAATACATCTTTACTTACTAAACCTTCCATTCTATCTAAAGGTACAGCAAATACGTCTGCTACGTCAGCGTTAGTTGAGTCTGTTTTGTCAATTATATCAATGTGATCAAATGATGGTTTAACCATTAAATTGATTTTAGCATCAGGATTTTTTTCATTAACCCTTGCAATAGCTGCTTCATAATATGGTTTCCATGCCTCTTCAACTTGAACAGTAATTTCACCTTTTAATCCACTTGCTGGTTCTGCTGCTTCTTTTTTTGAACCACATGATAAAAGTAAACCGAACATTAAAAATGTTCCAGTAACAAATTTCTTTAAATTCATAACTTTCCACCTTCTATAATTATAATTTTTTTATGCAATCGCTTACAACAATATATTATACCTTGTTTTTTTTGAATGTCAATACCTTTTTATATTTTTTTATATAATTTTATTTTCTTTCTAAAATAACACAGTTATATTTTGAAACTTCAAATAAATTTTCTATTAATATATTCATATTTTGTTTTTTAAATGAACTAAATATTATCTCATAATTACCTTTTTCAATTTCAAAATTTATAGCTTTATCCGAACTATTAACAAGTACAAAAATTTTATTATCTAAAGAGTACATTAAACTTCTATCATTAAATTGTAATAATTTAAATTTCTTCTCTATTTCATCAAAATTATTTAATTTAAATAAAGGATTTTTCTTTCTGTATTCTATTAATTCAGAAATATATTGAACATTTTCTTTAAATTTTTCAGCTCTATCAAAATCAAATTTATTTATTTCATCCGATAAATTATATGAATTTTCATGTCCAAGTTTTGTTCTAAAGAATTCCTGACCTGCGTGCAAGAAAGGTATTCCTTGAGAAGTAATAACTAAAGTTGTAGCAATATTTTGCATTTTTTTTCTATCAACTAAACTATCTTCAGAATTAGTTATACTAAAATGATCAAATACAGTATTATTATCATGAGCTTCAACATATTGAATTAATTGATCCGGAGAAATATATCCTCTTAAATTAATACCTCCTTTAATAGAGTTTATTAATCTATCATCTGATTTTCCACCATTTGCAAAACCTTTACCTAATTTTTCAAAAGTAGACCCTCTTAAAGTATCACGCATATCATCACTAAAGAAAGCGATTCTTGGCATTTTATAAGCATTTAATTGATTAGCTTTTTTATCTTTATCAAGATTTGTATTTAAATCCCAACCTTCTCCAAGAACTATAATACCTTTATCTATTTCATCTAATTTTTCTCTTATTTCATTCATAGTATCAACATCAAGTATACCCATAAGATCAAATCTGAACCCATCAAGTTTAAATTCATTTGCCCAATAAAGAATACTATCTACTATATATTTTCTTACCATAGGATTATCACTTGCTATATCATTCCCACAAGCACTTCCATTAGAAAAATCTCCATTTTCATAAAATCTAAATGCATCTTTTTGCACTGTTTTCCAAAGACTATGACTCATAGCATCGAACACATGATTATACACTACATCCATTATTACTCTAATACCGTTTTCATGTAATACTTTTATCATTTCCTTTAACTCTTTTATTCTTACATAAGGATTTTCAGGATTAGTTGCAAATGATCCTTCAGGTATATTATAGTTAACCGGATCATATCCCCAGTTATATCTTTCTTCTGGATTATTTTCATCAACTGATTCTTCAGAAAAATCATAAAAAGGCATAATTTGAACATGTGTAACACCTAATTTTTTCAAATAATTTAATTGCTTATCTTCTATT
>NZ_CDRRBS010000124.1:0-2448 GCF_977040545.1 Pseudostreptobacillus sp.
ATACCTGATGTTGGGGCAATTTTTCGCTCGGAGTTGGATCCGACCCAATAATCCAAAGATTTGAAAGCTGGAAGTTCCCCCTTATCGGTCAAGAAGTTGTGTGCAACCGTCACGTAAACGTTTGGTGATACGAACATTCCTGATCCACTAAAAACTAAACCAAGCTTTCTAGATTGCATAAGTACAGCTGCATTGTTAATTGGCTTATTGACATCCACAAATTTTAGGTCAGCACCACCATTAATAACAGCTTGTGGATATGCCCAGGATTCCTTATCTGGAAGTACATCAGAAGAAATAATCTTCTCTTTAACTTTTCCAGCAACACGCTGTCCTTTTTTACTTACAGGTGAATTATCATCTTTTACAGGTTCAGGTGAATCATTCTTTGGCTGTTCTTGATCCAGAATATCCTCTGCATAAACTACAGAAGGTGTGTTTGTGATTGAATTAAATACAGGTGTTGAAAATCCTGCAACAATTACAGAAAGTGCTACTGCACTAGCTAGTGTATATTTTTTATTATTTATAATATCTTCTACAATTTCATCTTTCATCGTTTGAATAGCACTTTCATCAAAATCTTTACCTGTAATATTTGTATTTTTCAATATTTTAGTTAAATATTTACCAACATATTCTCCCATAGAATTTTTCAATCCGTTTAAGGCATCAAGTTCTGCTTCTTTTTCTGTAAAAACTCTATCAGAAACTACAGCTAAATCATTATTATAGTCATAATATTTTTTCATAATTTCCTTAGTAGATGAACTTGTAAATATTCCTTTTAAATATTCATCTGATGATAATCTTGTTGATGCTAAAGAATTAATTGATGCAATCACACATATTCCTAGTATTATTCTTTTCATAAATTCCCTCCTATAATATTATTGCTTTTATATTTAATATATTATTAATATTTTCTATAACTTTTATATTTTCTTCTTCATCTTTTTTATCTATTGATTTAGTGTATATAACACTTTCAATATTTAAATCTGCTTTATTTATTATTTCATAAGATATTAAAACTTCATTTATCATTCCTTTTCTATTTCTAGAAATAAGTATAACTGAAGATTTTTGTCTTAACTCCATCATTAAATCAATTATAGTATAGTTTTCTTGTATTGGTATTAAAGGACTTTTTACTATTCTTATAAAAACTATGTCATATTCTAAAGAATATTGTTTTATCCTTTTTCTAACATCTGATATACTTTCACCTTCATTAAATACACTTATACTAACTGAACTACAATTTTTATTTTTAGACAAAATATATTTTTCAACATCTTCTTTACCTGCATTAATATTAGTCCCAAATAAAAAATATATCTTTCCAAATTTTTCTTCTCTTTTCCGAACTATATGATGTCTTCTACAACGAGCTTCATAATTTTCTTTAGCTCCCACCATAACAATAGGATCATCTTCAAAAGCTGGTTCTCCATTAATTAACCTTTGACTTGCATAAGCATCTTTACCACATATAACACATTTGGCTTTTAGTTTTGTAACACTATCTGCAATAGCCATAAGTTCAGGCATTGGAATAAATGGTACTGCTTTAAAATCAAGATCTAACCCTGCAACAATTATCCTTTTACCTCTTTTAATATATTTTTTACAAAAATTAACAACTTCTTCTCCAAAAAATTGTACTTCATCTATACCTATAACTTCTATATATGGCTTTTCTTTCATTATTTCTTCCATATCTTCAACTGATGCTACAGGATATGCATCTATACTATTCATATTATGTGAAAATATACCATTTTCTCCATATCTTTTATCTATAGAGTGTTTAAATACAATAACACTTTGCTTAGCATAATTGACACGTCTAATACGACGTATAAGTTCTTCGCTTTTACCTGAAAACATACTTCCACAAACTACTTCTAATTTTCCTACATTTTCACTACTTTTTAAAAACATTATTTCTCCTCTTTATTATTCAATTCTTCAAACATTTTTTTCATAGTTTCATTTTTCTTAACTAATTTTTTAACAGTTAAACCATCTAGTTTATCATTTGCTAATCTTAAATTATTTTCTGAAGCTAATAGTGCTGCTCTTGTCTCTTGTAAATTTTTAATACTTTTATCAATTTTTTCTATCGCTTCATTAAACTTTTTAGATGCATTTTCATAATTTTTTCCAAATTTATCTTTAAAATTTAATAAATCATTTTCAAAATTACTAATATCTATATTTTGATTTTTAATAGCATTTAATTCTTGTTTATATTTTAATACTCCTCTAGCTCCATTTCTAAGTAAACTAATTATTGAAATGAAAAATTGAGGTCTAATTACATACATTTTTTCATATTCATAAGAAACATCTACTATACCTTCGTTATACAGTTCATTTTCTTGTTCAAGTAAAGAAACAAGTATAGCATATTCGCATCTTTTTTCTTTTCTATCTTTATCC
>NZ_CDRRBS010000125.1:0-2383 GCF_977040545.1 Pseudostreptobacillus sp.
AACATTCCATGAGTTGCAGTTACCGGTATTATTTCTAAATTACCTAAATCTTGATAATATTTAAATCTACCTAATAAGTTTCCTGAATATCTAGTATAATATTCTTTACTTCCATTATATAACTTATAATTATGAAGTGCAACTTTATGCATATCAGGATATTCCTTTAATCTATTTAATTCTAACTGACAAAATTCAATCATTTTATCTAAATGTTTAATATATCTATTTTGAAGTAAAGGATCATTTAACATATTTGCTAATGTACCCGATATGGTCATAGTAATATTAAAATCAATATTATCATTTTTCAAATTATCAAACATTTTCAAAATTGGAATATATGTTTCCGTAATAGCTTCATATAGCCAATCTTCTTCTAAAAATTCTTCATACTCCGGATGTCTTACATAAGGTAAATGTGCATGTAAAACAATACTTAAAAAACCAGACATATAGCCTCCTATCTTATCATTACAATGGCATCACTTCCATCTAAATAATAATTTTTTCTTCTAGAAATCATTTTAAACCCATTTTTTTTATATAGATTTATTGCAACCTCATTTTTCTCAGATACTTCTAATAATATTTTTCTTTCATCATTTATCCTATTTAATAATTTAGATGCTATTCCTTTTTTTCTGAAATTTTTATCAACTGCAATTTCAAAAATATCTAAACTATCTACATTATCATAGGTAATTAAATAACCTGCTAAAATATTTTCAAAATACTCCTCATATATATTATACCTTAAATTTTTATAAAATGCATAAAAATCTTTAATATTTTTAATATCTAAAAAATTTTCATTATGAATTTTTAACATTAATTCTAAATTTTCTTTATTCATTACCTATAAATCCTACTCTATTTAAAGGATACCATCTAACTAATAATCTACCATAAATTCTACTTTTTTTAACATAACCAAAGAATCTTGAATCATTACTATTAGTTGTATTATCTCCCATAGCCATATAGTAATCATCAGTTAATGTTATTTCTTCATTATTCAATAATTTTTTCATATCTTTTTTACTATATTTAAAATCAAGTATAGGCAATATAAATCTATCATTAGAATCTGTCAAAATATAGGTAAATCTTTTACCATTAAGATTAAATTTTGTAAGTTTTGAAACTTGTTCTGGTGTTTGTGTATTAAATAATCCAAATATATCTTTATACAAGTCTTCAGAAATATTCATTTTTAAAAATTCTTCATTATTTATTAAGCTAAATTGATTATTAGTTTCATCATACATAACTATATTTTTTAATTTAACATTATCTCCTTTTTTAGGTATATATATTTCTGGATTTCCAAATAATTTTAACAAACCATCAACGCTATATTTTCTTCCTAAATTAGAATCTTTTGAATTAAGATACAAAGTTCCAGAATTTTCATCTATTCTTAAACTATCTCCAAAAGAACCTGTTATTCTTTTTGTATACATAGTCTTGTTGTCTAAAGGTTCTTTGAATGCAATAATATCACCAACCTTAGGATTTTTAAATTTATAAACAATATTGTTAGCAAAAATTCTATCTCCAACTAATATAGTTGGTTCCATTGAACCTGTAGGTATTACATAATTTCCTAAATAATAACTTTGTATTACAACAACTAATAAAATTACATAAATTGTATTAAAATATCTTCTAAATGAAATTTTCTTTTCATTCTCAGAATCAAAGATAATGTAGATTATAAGATAAACTATAGATGCTATTATTAAATAAGTAAAATACATATCATCTATACCTATCATAGATCTTCCAAAAACTAATAAAATTGTATTAAATATTAAAAGACCAGTTAAATAGTTTTTCTTTATATAAATAACTAAAAATACTATAAAATTAATTATTACAGATAAAATCATAACTTTATTTTTTATAGGTAAAACTTCATCATAACCAAAATTTATCTTTAAAGTAATAAATGAAATATTTAATAAAAATAAAGCATTTATAATGTATAAAAAATTTCTACTCAAATTAAGCTTGTCAATTTTTAATTTATTTACAAAAAAATCAGAAAATTTATCAATATATGATACAATTAATTTTTCTTTAAATAAATATGATATTAACATTAAGGCTGTTATAATATAAAATAAAACATATATTAAAGTATTCATAAGCTACCTCCTATATTTCTTTTAAAAAAAAGAGGTGTCAATTCTAACACCTTTTATTACAGTGAAACCCTTATATAAAAGGTGATTCCACTAATTAATTTGAAAATAAAATTTTAGAAAGTCTAGCACTTAAATTATCTTTATTTTCAAGTAATATTTTCTTAACTTGATCTTCATTTTTACCTTTTAATGTTTTCATAGCTTTTGTGCTTACTCTAACCTTAACTTCT
>NZ_CDRRBS010000126.1:0-2372 GCF_977040545.1 Pseudostreptobacillus sp.
CCATTTACATGCTCTGTTTCTCCTTTTATTACTACTTTTCCATTTGCATTCGCATTTACATCTGATGTTGTTTCTTTTCCTTTTCCTCCTGCTACATTTAAGTTTCCATTTAATGTTACATTTCCTGCTACATTTCCTGTTTCTCCCTTAATTGTTACAGTTCCGTTTGCATTTCCTTTTCCATCAACAGATATATTATTTTTTTCATCTACACCTAAATTTCCTTCAGCTCCAAGTTTAACTTTTCCTTCAACATTTTTACCTGTTAAATTAACTTCAGTATTAATCTTACCTTTATTATTAGATGTAATTCCATTAGAATTTCCATTTATTTCACTATTTATAGAAATATTAGTATTGCCTAATACTTTACCATCACCTTTAATATTTACATCTACATCTACTTTTGAACTAATATTTGAATTTTCTACCTTACCTTTTCCGTTTATATTGGCATCTAAATTTAATCCTATTTCAGCTTTACCAGAAACTTTATCATTACTTCCTTCAATTTTTGTTGTTGCTCCAACTGTAACTTTTGTGTTATCTCCATCATTAGAAATTGCCCCATTTACTTTCGCATTAATTGAAGTTTCATTTGTTTCATTTTTATTTCCTTTAACTGTTACTGTACCTTCTTTTATATCTATTCCTGATTTATTTTCATTCTTAGATGTATATTCAACACTTCCATTTGCTCCTACTTTTGGATTAGAAGTTGTAGTATCTTCAGCTCCTATACTTGCACTATATTTAACTTCTTTATCATTTACATTATTAACATTTAAGTTTTTACCAACTGTAACTTCACCTTTATCAGCTTTAATATTAGCCCCTGTTAAATTAGCATCATTTTTAACTTTGACATTAACTTCATCAGCTTTTATAGTTGCTTCTACTACTTTAGATTTATTATTTCCACTAACGTTTGCACTTGTACTTACTCCACCTATTGTTGTATCTTTAACAAAATCATGACTTCCAGTTGCTTCAACTACTACATTAGTTTTATTTGTAGATGTATTTTCAACTGCTCCATTCATATTTAAATCTTTTGTGATAACATTTACTTTACCACCTTCAACTTTAGACCCTATTATATTTACTTTATCTGCTTTAACAGTTATATTCTTAGCTTTAATAACACTTGATTTAATAGCATTTTCAACTATATTAATTTTTTCCATTGTATATTTAACTTCACCACTTGCAGTTAGTTCAAGACCTAATGTTTCAGGTGAAATTCCATTTTTTTGTATTTCAGATACAGTTTTCTTAATAGTTTCTAAATTATCTTCTAATTTTTTCTTATATTCTATCGCTTTGTTGTACCCAGCAACTGGATTAAGAACATATCCTAATAAATTATTTCTTTCATCAATTAACTTTTTAACTGTTCCTATTATACCTAAAGTTTTTTCTCTAACATTAACATCTAGTTTAATTCCTAATTCTTCAAGAGTTTTTGTAACATTTGCTTTATCTATATCATTTGATATATTTACAACATTTGCCTTAATATCAACTTTATCTTTAGCGCTAACTTCAGAACCTTTTACATTAATATTATTACCAGTAATAGTTACATTTTCTCCACTTATACTAGAACCTTCATTTTTAGTTTCACTTGTTTTAGTATTTTCATGTTTAACTTTATAGTCTACATTTGCAGCTACACTATTTCCTTTTTCTCCAACACCTGCAGAAACTCCTACTGAAATATTATGTGATACACTATCTTTTTCAGTTTCTTTTTTAATTTCTTTAGATGTAACATTAACATTTTCTCCACTTATTTTAACATCTCCACCCTTAATGTCTGAACCTTTAATATTAACATCTTTTTTAGCATTAATATTTACATTTTCTCCTTCAACGATAGATTTATTATTTTTTTCTTCTTTTTTAACTTCTTTTTCTTTTTTATATATTTCCATATCTACTTTAGCAGATATATTTGTATCAGTTTTATTATATTCAGCACTTCCTGTTAAATCTCCACCTAAAAGATTTCTACTTTCAGTTTTTGTTGTAGAATTATCTTTAGTAGAATTAATATTTACATTACTAGCTTCTATATCAACTTTGTGACCTTTAATCTTACTTCCACTCAAATTAAATTCTTTATCAACTTTAACTGATATATCTCCTTTTGATAATACTACAGAACCAACTGTAGATTCTATATTCTTTTGAATATTTTTATAATTTATACCTAATATTCCATTATCTATTCCTATTCTTTTATCAAGTTCATATTTAACTACACTTGTACCTAAATTAACATTATTACCATTAACTCCAATATTATTACTACTTAATATTCCACTTGCCTTAGTTGTTAAATTTTTATATGCAATATTAATATTTTT
>NZ_CDRRBS010000127.1:0-2341 GCF_977040545.1 Pseudostreptobacillus sp.
TCGGACTTTAATTTTGGGAGCATAGTTTCATATTTACTCATATAAAACAGTGACATTAGAGTAGTTTCAATAACATCATCTAAATGATGACCTAGAGCAAGTTTATTGCATCCTAATTCTGTTGCTTTAGTGTAAAGAGAACCACGACGCATTTTTGCACACATAAAACAAGGATAGTCTTTAGCTATATTACCGGCTATTTCGAATATATTATCATTATATATATGACAATCAATGTTTAAGTGTTTTAAATTAAATTTTAAATTATCTAAATTTCTTTTGTTAAATCCTGGATTCATAGCTATAAAAACAACTTCAAAATTAATGTTAGAAGCTCTTTTTAGTTCATGAAATAATTTAGCTAGCAATAATGAATCTTTACCACCTGAAATAGCAACAGCAATTTTGTCATTTTCCTGTACAAGTTGAAATTCTTTTAGTGCTTTAATAAAAGGTGCCCAAAGAGTTAATCTAAATTTTTTTTGTATACTTTTTTCTATATCCACTAAATTCCTAATAGGATTATCAGGAATGATTATAGGGCAGTTTGTATCACCTAAGAACATAATTCCTCCTTTCACAAAATATACATAAGATACATTATCGGACGTTGTATTATATCTTAAAAATAGTCTCTAAAATGTTTTTAGCAATTATATCTTTTGTATTGTATTTTAAATCGTATTCAATTAAATTTTTATCTATTATCGTTACTTTATTGTAGTCTGAATTAAATCCAATGTTCGAATCAGAAATATCGTTAGCTATTATAAAATCTAATTTTTTTTTCTTTAATTTAAGTTTTGCTTTTTCTATTAAATTTTGACTTTCTGCAGCAAAACCTACAAGCATATATTTTCTTTCAATATTTTTTGATAATTCACTTAAAATATCCTTGTTAAGTTCGAGTTCTATTTTTAAATCATCTTTTAAATCTTGTTTTTTTATTTTTTCTTTACTATAATTTTTTACTTTGAAGTCTGATACAGCAGCTGCCATAATTATTGTATCACAATTTTCTTTTTCTTTATCTACAATATTTAGCATTTCTTGTGCAGTTTTTACATATATAACATTATCAATATAAGTTGGAATATCTATAGTTTTATTAGTTATGACTAATGTTACATTGGCACCCATTAATTTTGCTTGTTTTGCAAGTGCTATACCCATTTTACCACTAGAATGATTTGTAATTGTTCTTACTGGATCTATATATTCTTGTGTACCTCCAGCTGTTATCAATATTGATTTATTTTTAAGTTTTTCATTACTTTCAAGTTGATATTCAATACTTTCTATAATTTTCTCTATTTTAGGTAGCTTGCCTATACCGGTATCACCACAAGCTAATATACCTGAATCAGCTTCTATTATATTATAACCAAATTCTTTTAATTTTTTCATATTATGATTATTTACTGGGTTTGTATACATTCTTGTATTCATTGCCGGAAAAATCAAAGTTTTATCTGGGTTAGAGGCGGATAAACAAGTTGAAATAAAATCGTCAGCAATTCCATTAGCTAATTTACCTATTATATTTAAAGTTGCGGGTACGATCACGACTAAATCATTATTTTTAATTAACTCAATATGGTATACATCAATTTCATCATTCTCAAAATTTTCATAATATACTTTATTTTTAGATATTGTTTGAAATAATGATGGAGAAATTAATTTTTTAGCATTATCACTCATCATTACAGTAACGTTATATCCTTTTTTAGTTAATTGAGAAGTTAAATCTAAGGCTTTATAGCATGCAATACCTGAAGTAACACCTAATAGTATCTTTTTCACAAAATCTCCTCCTTACTTTTTGTAATATTATACTATAATTTCACTTCTTCTTCAACAAGTTTAAAAAACCGTTATTCACATTTTACTTCTTTTTCACATTTCCTTATTTTCTCGAGAAAAGTTACGTGTTCATTTTAAAAAGACTATTATTTAAGGTGTTTTTCAAAAAAATGCACCAAATAAATTTTTGGCACATATTCACGTTATACACTTAAACTAATTTAGGTTTATTTAATTAAAAAATAAAATAATTTATTTATTAAAATTAGATTAAAATTATAATTTTGTTAAAAAAAAACCATTTTAAAAGTAGATTTTAAAATAGTTTTTAAGTTTAATTTAATTTTAATTATTTAAATAAAAAAAACTAGAGCTCTAACTCTAGTTTATTTTAATAATTTATTCATATAATACGGTATATTTTTTATAAGCTCTGATGGAGTTATAATGTAGTTCTCTTTTTTCAATTCATCAGCTATATAACCATGTAAATATGCCCCTATTGTAGCTGCATCAATTATAGAATAATTTTGCA
>NZ_CDRRBS010000128.1:0-2335 GCF_977040545.1 Pseudostreptobacillus sp.
GGGCCTTCCGCTGGAATCGCTATTACAACGTGTATCCTTTCAGCGTTAAATCAGGTAGAATTAAGGCAGGATATGGCTTTTACTGGAGAAATTACGATTTTGGGGGAAATATTGCCTGTTGGAGGAGTGGCGAAAAAAATCGAAGGGGCTTATAAATCTGGAATAAGAAAATTCTTTGTTCCAAAAGAAAATGAAGATTGTGTAAATTTTATAATAAAAGATATAATTGATAAAATAAAAATAGAATTTGTGGAAAATTATGAACAAATTTATTCAAAAATTTTTGCATAGTATAAAAAAGACTGATAAATAATACTATTCCCTGTTTAAAAAGGAAAAGTTATATTTTAGTTAATTTAAAATAATTTTTAGTTTTAAAATATAATTATATATTCCATTTAACAAGGGATAACAAAAACACTTTAAAATAGTATCTAATGTGAGGTTCAAAATGAGGCTCAAAATGAGGCTTAAAACTTTAAATTATAAAAATGAGTTCTAATTAAATAAACTTTTTATGATAGGTATAACAAAATTATTAACAAATATAGTAAACAGGAGGATTAAAATTTATCCCTTGATTATTGGAATATATAAAAATATAAAAACATACTTTACATATTTAAAATAAAATGATATAGTAATAATTGACTAATTTAAAATATTTTTAAAGTTCATAGGTGGCAGCGTTGAACATAAAAACAAGGAGGATTAATGGATTTTTCAAAAATTTTTACGATTAACGAAGCTACTTGGCTTTTTTATGTCGTTATAAACTTTTCAGTTATTTTATTAGCGTACAGAAAATGGGGTAGAGTAGGATTATTAGCATTTACACCAATTTCTATAATTTTAGCTAATGTTCAAGTTTCAAAACTTGTTATTTTATTTGGTGTAGAAACTACACTAGGAAATATTGCATATAGTAGTATATTTTTAATATCAGATATTTTAACAGAAAATTATGGTAAAAAAGAAGCTAGAAAGGTTATAGGTATAGGTTTTTTAACTATGATTTTTACAACTGTTATTATGAATATAGCTATATTTTTAAGAGTTTCACCTAATGATGTTAATCAACAACACTTGATAGCGTTATTTGGACCATTTACTAGATTTACAGTAGGATCATTAACTGCTTATGTTGTGTCTTCAAATGTAGATATATTATTATATCTAGGAATCAAGAAAATTACACCTGAATATAAGAATTTATGGATAAGAAATAATGCTAGTACATTAATAAGTCAAGTTGTAGATAATGTTATATTTAACACAATAGCTTTTGTTGGAGTATATAGTATGCCTACGATAATATCTATAATTTTTTCAACATATTTCTTAAAAATTATTACTTCAATATTTGATACACCATTTGTGTATATTGCAACATATTGGAAAAATAAAGGAAAAATAAATGATGAAATAGAGATAGGATAAGAAGTCAGAAATGACTTCTTTTTTAATAGAAATATATTTTAATTTATAGCTAAATATGATAAAATGTAAAAAAATTAATTTAAAAATAATATTATATTTTATATAGATTGAGATGGTGATTTTATGAAAAAGTTTCTTTTTATATCTTTTATAGTTGTATTAAGTACGCTAAGTTGTACAAGTATGAATGATAGAAATGATAATATTAAACCGGTTAAACCTATAAAACCAGTAGAAAAAGAAGAGGATGCTGGTTCTAAACCGACTAAACCTGTAAGCCCAATAGAAAAAGTGGAGGAAGATAAAAAAGAAAATACAATAAATGATAAATTTAAACAAGGAAAAGTTGATAGAAAAGATAATGAGGAAAAAGAAGAAAATATTGATAAACCACAAAATAATACACTGGTAGGGGATGATACAAGTTTAGAAAAATTAAAAGTTAACGATTTAAATTTTTCTAAGTATAAAGGAACAATGATTAATTCTATTTCTTCTGATTATAATGTAAATTCATTATCTAAATTTAAATTATTAAATGGAGAGTATAAAAAATCAGATAAAAATATTAAAGAAGTTGCATTTGTTGAAATTAGTTTAACTGCAGAAACTGAAAAAAAATTACGGGAATTTGGAGATAATATAACATTTTCAAGAAAATATGTTGAAAATTTTAATGATGAAAAAACTAATAATCATCCCTATTATACAATAGCATCATTTGTTGATTCTAATAGAAATCATATTATTGATGATGAAAAAAGTAATATAAAGATTAAAGTTTATCCTATGATTGATTTTAAAGATTATTATAAAACAGAAGGTATAATAAATATGTCTATTGGTTCAACTATAAGTGATCTTTTACTTGGAACGATATACTCTAATGGTAAAT
>NZ_CDRRBS010000129.1:0-2249 GCF_977040545.1 Pseudostreptobacillus sp.
AGTGATGGAGAAATTAAAATTACTAGTGAAATGATACTTGGTTTAAAAAAAAAGAAAGAAGAAAAATATACTAATTATGAGGCTGGGATGATAATTAAAATAAATCCTAGAATAAGAAAGAGATCTTTTAATGAATATATAGAACTACAAATATATACTGAAATAAGTAATTTTAAACTTTTTGGAAATGATAAAGGGAAAGAAAAAAATGTATTTAGTACAAATGTTATTGTTAAAGATAGAGGTAGTATTTTTATTGGGGGATTAAATGAGAAAAATGTAAAAAAAAGTGAAGAAGGAGTTAAATATTTATCAGATATACCAGTATTTGGTAATTTGTTTAGAAAAAGAAACACTACTAAAGAAAAAAGAAATATATACATAGAAGTAGAGGCTAGTATTGAAGAATGAAATTTGAAAAAATGGTAATTATTAAACTTGAAGGTTTAATATCTTCTAATGTAGAGTTAATTGATGCTTTATCTATACTAATACCTATGTATAAAGATAAAGAAAAAAATAAATTATTAAATATAAGAAAATCACTTGAAAAAGGTAGAGGATTAGTTAATAGTTTTTCATATTTGAATGATGATAAAAGTTTTTTAGCTATGATAAATATAGTAGAAAAGACAGGTGATATGAAGACTATACTTTCTATATTAAAAGAAAAATATTATTTTGAAGAAGAATTAAAGAAAGAAATTATATCAATTTCTATATACCCATTATTTGTTTCTTTAATTTCTTTTATAATAGTTGTCGCAATGCTTGTATTTCTTGTTCCACAGTTTAAAGAAATATATGTAGATATATCAAAATTACCTTTCTTAACTAGATTCATACTTTATTTGAGTGATTGTCTATATACAAAATTTTATTATTTATTATTTTTCATATTTTTACTTTATTTAATAGGATTAAGTATTAAAAGAATATATAAATATAACGTTGATAAATTGTTGTTTAGTATACCTTTTATTAGAGATATTTATATACTTGAATTTACGGAAAGTATATACTCTATCCTTAAAACTAATACAGATTTTCTTGATGCGATTAGTTTGTCTAAAAGTGATAATATATATATTAATGGGTGTATTAAAGTTATAGTGTATAAGATAAGTAAAGGTAAAAGTGTAGAAAGTTCTTTTAAAGAATCAAAATTATTTAATAATGAGTATATTTCTTTTTTAAGAATTGGAGAAAAAGGTTCTAATTTTCTTGAAGTATTTTTAAGTTTAAAAGAAAGTTATCGAAAAAAATTAAATATTGAAACTAAAATAATGATTAAGGTATTAGAACCTTTATCAATTTTAATAATATCTATAATAATTGCTATCATAGTAATAGCTATGATGTTGCCTGTTTTTCAACTGGGGGATAGTTTACTCTAATCCTCCAGTAATTTAATATATAAGAAAAACTAATGAAAATAAAAGGAATATATAGTACAATATATATTAAGAAAGAGAGGTAAATGTAAAATGAAAAAAATATTATTATTTTTAAGTTTAATTACAAGTATGAGTGTATTAGCAAATGATGTAGTTATTAAAACTAATTCTAAAGTTATTAAAGAATTGAAAGCAGATACGGCACAAATGAGTTTTAGAATAAGAACGGAAGCTAACTCTAAAGAAAAATCACAAAATGAAAATAAAATAAGAATTAACAATTTTTTTGATCAATTAAAATCTGAAGGAATTAAATATGACAGTTTAATAACAGATGATTATAGATATTACAAAACTACAAAATATGTTAAAAATAATAATGGTAGTAAGCTGTATAATACAAATTTAAGTTTATCTATAAAAACAAATAGTACAACATTGGCAAGCATTTTAGAAGTGATAGATAAAATCGGAGGAATTGAATATAAGATAAATAAAGGATTGTTAACTTTAAATATAAAAAATGAATCTGAAAGTAAAGAAAAAAATTTAAATTATATATATAAAAAAGTTGAAGAATTAGTTTCAAATACTAAAAAAGATTTCTATTTTGATAATATATTAAATTCTGAAGATTATAATACTGAAGAAGAAGATATATATAACATAGAAACAACAATATCGTTTAAATTAAGGGATTTAACAAGAATAAGTGAAGTAATAGAAATAGCTGAAAAAAATAAAATAGAATTAGTTGGAAATATAGATTATTCAGTATCTAATTTGAAAAATGAATATTTGAAAATGTATAAAGAAAGAAAAAGAATCACTTATTGAGCCTTTCCTATACAA
>NZ_CDRRBS010000130.1:0-2227 GCF_977040545.1 Pseudostreptobacillus sp.
CATAATAGTTATCAAAAAATTTTCTTCTATTAATATCATATGATGGTATATTTCTAAGTTCTGATTCACTTAAATTTTCAAGTGTTGAATTTTCTTTAAATTTAACCTTATATCTTTGATTTCCTATTTCTTCTAAATTAATAAATAAATTGTTTAATGATGTATTTTTAATATTATATCCATTTTTAGAAATTATAGGTATTAATTCTTTTGTTAAAATAGATGGATCTGTGAAATATAGTTCTAATTTTCCAATAGAATTAAATTTATCAGTATTTAAAGTTTTACCTGCAACTATTGTTAAGTTAGAATCTTTTAATCCTATATATTCTTTTATAGTTGTATTATCAGTTATAGTTACCTTACCTGAAGATATTATATTATTTTTTATATCTATATTTCCGTTGAGATCCTTAGAACTTATACGTAGTGTTGCATTTTTTGAAACTAAATATCTTGATAGACTATCATTTGCTAGTACTAATGTTCCATCTAATATTTCAGTATCCGTTGTATAATTTTGCTTTCCACTAAGTGTTATTTGTCCTTTCCCTGCTTTTCTCAAACCTGCTTGTTTAACATTTGCATAAAAATTTCTTTCGCTATCAATTACACGTGGTACACGATATTGATATTTTTTAACTTTAGGATATGATTTACTAAATTGTGCGTTATATTCAATTATATCACTGTCTAAACTATTCCCATCTCCTTCTAAACCTGATGATATATCATTTTCCCATTTAGCTATTGTTCCATTTGGTATATCAAGATAAAAGAAAATGTTGCCTTTTTTATCATAAATCTTCTCATACATTCCATTAAAGTATTTACTTTCTTCAATAAGTCCTGCATTAAGATTAGAAATTCCCTTCATAGCTTTATTGTAATTAACAACTCCCCAACCTGTAAGATTTGATAAATAACCACTATCATCTCTATCTGCTGTTGTAAGAATTATTTGTTTTATCTGTGTATAAGTTAAAAATGGATATCTTTCTTTTAGATCGTATGCAAGTTTAGCAATACGAGGAGCAGAAAAACTTGAACCAACTCTATAATCACGTTGATTTTTTTCATTTAAATATTCAATATAGCCGTTAGTTGATACTGTGTTTGCTCTTTGAAGTAGAGGTTTTGTATCATAAGTTATTTTTTCATTGTTATCAATATATTTAGGTTCGTAATATTTTTTTTCATTAGTATTGTATATATTAACAAAATTATTTTTATTGTTATCATGTATTACATCTTCAGAAAATATATTTTTAGCAAATATAACTTCACTTCTTGCCATTTTTTGTAATTCTGGTGACATAATTTGATAATTAAGTGCAGATTCATTAGGAGTCCAGAAATTATTTAATCCTATTTCACCATTTCCGATAGATACAATCTTTAATTGCTTATTATCTCTATATTTATCATAAAAAATTAAATTAGAGTAATTTGCTATATCTGCTATATAGTCTTTAGAGTTAGCTATATTATTTATATATATTTGTGTATTAGTAAGTTTTGCAAAATTATTTGTAAATCTTTTTTGAACTCCAAATGATAAATTAAGTATCCCTTCTACATTAACCATAGAATCTAAATCTTTATTACTATACATAAATATATTATGGTTATATGTTGTATTATCTGGTTTAAATTCTCCTAAATAAGGATTAGATAATAAAAATGATTTAAGAACTAATTTAGAATGAAGTTCACTATCTGAATTTATTTTTCTTCCAACATTTTTAGGTATAGTTACATTAGCATATTTTCTGTATTCTTCTATTGGCAATGTAGGTGAAATTTCAAAAATATGTACTTTATTTTCATTAACCTTATATACATCTTTTGATTTAATTGTTTCAAAATCTATATTAATATCTGAAGAATTAACTTTATCAATAGCCTTACTTTTAATATGACCTGATACATCATCTGTATATTTAAGTGAATTAGAATTTGAAGTAGGCTTAGTATATCCTGATTCATTTAGCATATCTTGTGTAATAACATCATTAGTAGTTGTGCTAATATTTTTAAATATATATGCAACTTTTTCTTCGTTTGTTAAATTAGAAAAATTATCATTATTATTAACATCATCATTAGGATTTACATTAGAATCGTGACTATTACCATTAGGAGTATCTGTATCAGTATTTCCATTAGGTGTATCCTGCTTATTATTATCACTAGGTTTTATTTCAGATTCTGGATTTTTACCATT
>NZ_CDRRBS010000131.1:0-2222 GCF_977040545.1 Pseudostreptobacillus sp.
ATGTTAGAAGAGGCAAAACTATTAGAAATAACAAAGGATATGCCTGCTAGAATTAAATGTTCTACACTTAGTTGGCATTCTTTGAAAGTAATAATTGATAAATATTAAGGAGATTAAAGTGGGAAAGTTAATAATAATAGAAGGTACAGATGGTAGTGGTAAACAGACACAAAGTCAACTTCTAAATGAAAGATTATATAATGAAGGTATAAAAGTTAAAAAGATTTCTTTTCCTGATTATGATTCTCCCTCATCTAGTTTAGTTAAGATGTACTTAAATGGTGATTTTGGGAAAGATGCACAAAGTGTTAATGCTTATGCTGCTTCAAGTTTTTATGGAGTGGACAGATATGCTTCATTTAAAACCAAATGGGCTAAAGAATATGAAAATGGGTATGTTATAATTAGTGATAGATATACGACTTCAAATATTGTACATCAAGCATCTAAAATAGATGATTTTGAAGAAAAAATGAAATGTATTAATTGGATAGAAGATTTTGAATATAGTAAACTTGGTATACCCAGTCCTAATTTAGTAGTATTTTTAAATGTTCCAATAGAATATACTTTTAGTCTTATGGAAAATAGAGAAAATAAGATAACTGGAGATAAAGCTAAGGATATACACGAAAGTAATAGAGAATATTTAATAAAATCATATAATAGTGCAATAGAACTTGCAAGGATTAAAGATTGGATAATAATAGATTGTGTAAAAGATGGTAAAATGAGAACGATAGAAGATATAAATGATGAAATATATAGAAATATTGAGGTGATGATAAATGGAATATAACGTACTTAAAGGTATGAAAGATAGGTATTTTGGTGATTCTGAGAAACACAATTTTATACTAAAGGTTGCTAAAGATGTATTTGAAAAATATGGGTATAAAAATATAATAACTCCTATAGTTGAAGAAACAGACCTTTTTAAAAGATCAGTAGGAGATGAAACAGATGTAGTTTCAAAAGAAATGTATACATTTGAAGATAAGGGAGGAAGAAATATAACTTTAAGACCTGAAGGTACTGCAGGAGTTGTAAGAGCTTATTTAAATGCTGGATTACATAAATCAAATCCTAATATTAAATGGTATTATTCAGGCCCTATGTATAGATATGAAGCACCTCAAAAAGGAAGATATAGAGAGTTTTATCAAATTGGAGTAGAAAGTTTTGGAATCAGAAATCCTATGCTTGATGCTGAGATAATATCAATGGCAGTAGAATTTTTATCAAAATTAGGTCTTAATAATTTAACTGTAGAACTTAATTCTTTAGGAAGTGTAGAATGTAGAGTTAAATATATTAAGGATTTACAAGACTATCTTTTAGCAAATATTGATAAATTAAGTGATGATTCTAAGATAAGAGCATCAAAAAATCCTTTAAGAGTTTTAGATTCAAAAAGTGAGGAAGATCAAAAACTTTTAGAAAAAGCTCCAAAGCTTCACGAATATTTTGATGAAGAAAGTAATAAGTTCTTTGAAGAATTAAAAAATACTTTAACATCTTTTGGTATAAAATATGTTATAAATCCTAAACTTGTAAGAGGTCTTGATTATTATTCTGATACAGTTTTTGAAATAAAATCAGAAAATCTTGGGGCACAATCTACAGTTTTAGGTGGGGGAAGATATGATAAATTAACAGAAATATTAGCAGGAGTTAAGGTTCCAGGAATTGGTTTTGCAGCTGGAATTGAAAGAATCACATTACTTTTAGATGAAAATCTTATGACTCAAAAAGAAAAATTATCATATATAGTATATTTTGATGAAACTAAAGAATATATGTTAAATGTTTTAAAAGTATTAAGAGAAGAGGGAATACGAGTTGAATTTGATTATTCACCTAAGGGATTTGGAGGTCAAATGAAAAAAGCTAATAAACTTGGTGCTCTTTATGCTATAATTCTAGGAGAAGATGAAAAAAATAAGGGAATGATAACTCTTAAGAATCTTGAAACAGGAAATCAAGAAGAGCTTACTTTATCTAGCCTTATAGAAAGGATAAAATAATGTATAGAAGTCATAAATTAAATGAATTAAGAATGGAACATGTAGGACAAAGTGTTACTATATCTGGATGGATAGATAAAGTGCGTGATATGGGGCCTTTTGTTTTTATAGATCTTCGGGATAGATATGGAATTACACAAGTCTTAGTTAACGAAAATTCACCTAAAAAAATATTAGAACTTGCTCAAAAACTAA
>NZ_CDRRBS010000132.1:0-2192 GCF_977040545.1 Pseudostreptobacillus sp.
ATGTATATTGATACAGATATAGATAGAAGTGTAGGGGATGAAAAGATAAATTCTAATCTAAAGGCGATAATGAGTGATTTTAAAATTTCTTTATCAAAAACATTTAAAATAGATGTATATAATACATTGAAACCCTCTCTTAAAATTAATACAACACTATTTTCTATATTTAATCATAAAAGTAAAAGTTTGGTAGATCTTAAATTAGAAGAGAATTTATTAATAAAAAATAAATTTACTTTAGGCTTAGAACATAGTTTAAATATAAATAAAAAAATTGATTTTATTGAAAATCTTGAAATTAGTATGTATGATAATATAAAAACTACTTTAAATGCTAATCTTAATGGAGTTAAATTTAAAACAATTGGTAAAAATTTAGATAGATTTAATGTTAATTATACAGTTGGGTTAAAATATGATATAAACGATAAATTAAGAGCAACGATTAAAGCAAGCATAGGAAATAGAAATAAGATAGGTGGAATGCTATCTATAAATTATGAATTTTAATTAAAAAAAGTTGAAGAGAAATCTTCAACTTCTTTTTATATTTATCTATAAATACAATAATAATGTAAACAAAGATGTGAAAATAAGATATATTGTAAGTAAAGTTCTATAAATTTTTAAGAAATTATCGTTTATTTTAATTCTACCGATTATAAATACATTACTAATAAAAATATAGAATATATTTACAAATATATTATTTCCTAAAAGTACCAATATAGTAGGAGCTATTGATTGCATAGAGTTGCTAAAAATATATCCTATTGTTGTAATTATTTCAAAAACAAATATTGGTATTATTAAAATATTTAAAATATTAAAAGGCTTCTTAAAATTAAAGAATACGCTTATAGATATATATAGCTTTACGAATGCTATTAAAATATTAATTAGTGTTAAAAATATTATCATTATCCTAATTTAACTAATTCCTTTGCAATTTCTGAAGCAAGTCTTACATTATTAAATACAAGTTGTATATTAGCTTCAAGAGATTTACCAGCTGTTATAGTCTTAACTTTATCAAGTAAGAATGGAGTAGTATCTTTACCTTTAATACCTTTTTCATCAGCTTCAGCTATAGCATTGTTTATAGCATTATTTATAGTATCAAAATCCATTGCATGTTCTTCAGGAATAGGATTAGCTATAACAACACCACCTTTTAAGTTTAAATCCCATTTAGTTTTTAAAATTTCTGCAAATTCTTTAGGGCTATCAATAGCGTAATCTAAATTAAATCCACTTTTTCTAGTGTAGAATGCAGGTAATTCTTTTGTTTTATAACCAAGAACAGGTACTCCTTTAGTTTCTAAATATTCAAGAGTTAATTTAAGATCTAATATAGATTTAGCACCAGCACAAACTACTGCCACATTTGTTTGTCCTAATTCTTCTAAATCAGCAGATATGTCCATAGTTGTTTCAGCGTGTCTATGTACACCACCTATACCACCAGTTGCAAATACTTTTATACCTGCAAGAGATGATATTAACATAGTTGTAGCAACAGTAGTAGCACCATTTAATTTATTAGCAGTAATATATGCAAGATCACGTCTACTAACTTTTGGAACACTTAATCCTTCTTTACCTAATAATTCAATTTCTTCTTTAGTTAATCCAACTTTTAATTTTCCTTTTATTATACCTATAGTTGCTGGAACTACACCACATTCTCTTGCTAATCTTTCAACTTCTAAAGCAGTTTCAACATTTTTAGGATAAGGCATACCGTGAGAGATTATAGTTGATTCCAATGCTATAATCGGTTTATTTTGAGCTAATGCTTCTTGTACGATTGGGTTAATTTCTAAATATTGTTTCATTTTTCCTCCTAAAGTTCTATATTAAAATAAGTTTTCATAGTATCATTTAAAATATTTTTGTTTAAACCTTTGAAACAAGTTCCAAGGTGCGTAACATTAAGTATAGACATGCTAAGAGCACATCTTGCCATTTTCTCTATTTCAAAATTGTTGTATAAAGAAAAGGCTACACCTGCTGCAAATGAATCACCTGCACCAGTAATATCAACAGCTGAAATATTAGGATTAGCAATAATTTCATATTTTTCATTATTCATATAGAATATACCTTTGCTTCCAAGTGTTATAAATACATTAGTAACACCTTTTTCTAATAGTACTTTAGCGGCTTTTATTAAATCTTCGTGGCTT
>NZ_CDRRBS010000133.1:0-2171 GCF_977040545.1 Pseudostreptobacillus sp.
TCTATATGATGCATATTCAAATTAGAGATCTTATCAGTTTTATTAAATTTTTCATATAAATATATTAAATCTGCCACAAAATTTACATCATTATATTGTGTTAAATAATTTATATTTTCTATATATTTAATTGCTGATTCAAAATCATTTTTATTTAAAGCATAACTTAATAATTTTTGATTTGAATTTATGTTATACCAATTATCTCCAACATGTAAATCTAAAATTTTATTATAATAATCAATAGATTCTTCTATATTATTATCACTATTAGATATTAAAGCTAAATTATTAAGAACTTTTACAGCAATTTCTTTATTCAAATTTTCATTGCTTAGTTTTTTTAATATAATTTTAGCTTTTTTTAATTCCCCATTAGCTATAAATTGACTAGCTTTTTGTAGTTCTATATCTATATTTGAAAATGAAACAATAGAAATTAATAATGAAAAAATAACAAGCAATTTTCTCATATATCTATTTTCTTAAACCTTCTACAAGCTCTGTTTTAGATTTAGTTTTATCATCTATATTTTTAATTATTTTTGCAGGCATTCCAGCAACCATTACTCCACTAGGAACATTTTCAGTTACTACAGCTCCTGCAGCAACTACTGAACCTTCTCCTATTCTAACACCTTCTAAAACTACAGCATTAGCTCCTATAACTACATTATCTTCAACAACAACTGGATCTGCTGAAGGTGGTTCTATAACACCAGCAAGAACTGTCCCTGCACCTATATGACAATTTTTACCTACAGTTGCACGTCCTCCAAGTACAACATTCATATCTATCATTGTACCTTCACCAATTTTAGCTCCTATATTTATAACAGACCCCATCATTATTACAGCTTTATCACCTATACTTACTCTATCTCTAATTATAGCACCCGGTTCTATTCTTGCATTTATTTTCTTTATATCAAGTAAAGGTATTGCAGAATTTCTTCTATCTACTTCCAAATGATATTTTTCTATATTATTTTCTTTTATTAATTTTTCTACTTCATCCAAATCTCCTATAACAAGTTTTAAACTATCTCCAAATATTTGGCATGAATACTCACCTTTTATTTCAGCATCTGTATACATTTTTACAGGTGTTTTTCTAGTTGAGTTTGAAATATATTCAATAATTTCTTTTGATCTTTCTAATTCTGTCATTTATTTATTCCTTTCTTTATTTTTTATAAATTCTACCACAAAAAATTCTAAAAAACAATTAGAATATGCTTTAAATTAATTCATTGATAGAATATAGTCCTTTTTTTAATTTAATCAATTTTTCTAAAATTGAAATTGCACCATCTGCAAATATTTTTCTTGATAAAGCAGTATGTTTAATTTCAATAATTTCATCTCCTTTGGTAAATATCACTTCATGTTCTCCAACAATAGAGCCACCTCTTATAGAATGAACTCCTATCTCATTTGCTCCTCTTTTAATATCATGTCTTCCATACACTCTATTCATTTTTTTTCCTAATGATTCGTCTATAACATCAAGTAAAGTATTGGCTGTTCCACTTGGTGCATCTAATTTTCTATTATGATGCTTTTCAACTAGTTCTATATCAAAATCTTTTAATATTTTAGTTGCATATGCTACTATTTTATTTAAAGCATTAACTCCAAAAGAAGTATTAGTTGCCTTAAGTATCGCAATTTTTTCTGACATATTTTTTATAATCTCATTTTCTTCTTCACTATGTCCAGTAGTCGCTATTAGTATATTTTTATTCTTTTTTACTGCAAATTCTAATAACTCCTTAGTTAAACTATGATGTGAAAAATCAACTATAACATCAAATTCTTCATTTATCTCATTAAAATCAGAAAAATCTCCATTACCAAATTTATCATATCTTCCTATACAGATATTTCCACTAGACTTTATCGAATCTAAAACATAATTTGACATTACTCCTGTTCCTATAACTAATATTTTCATTTATTTTTCCTTTCTTGTGCCTTATTAACAAAATACAGCATAATATTTATTGGTAGTATATTTGACATAAAAACTGCAATTTTATTAGTCCATCCCGGTATTATTAATTTTTTATTTAAATTATTCAAAGTATATTTTGCAACATAATCTGAACTATTACTTTCAAAACTTTTATCTAATCCACTATTTTTGATATTAGCCATTTTCCTAAAAC
>NZ_CDRRBS010000134.1:0-2132 GCF_977040545.1 Pseudostreptobacillus sp.
CCTTGTATATCAGATCCAGGTTATGAACTTGTAGATAGTGCTTTGAAAAATGGAATTAAGGTTACCTCTATTCCGGGACCATCATCTATTACAACGGGTGCATCTATTGCAGGAATAGATACAAGACGACTTGCTTATGAAGGTTTTCTTCCTAAGAAAAAAGGTCGTCAAACCTTGTTTTTAAAACTAAAAGAAGAAGAAAGAGCAATAATAATATTAGAATCACCTAATAGAATAGTTAAAACTTTAAAAGATATTGAAAATTATTTAGGTAATAGATATGTTGTAATAACTAGAGAATTAACTAAAATTTATGAAGAAATTATTAGAGGTCGGGTAAATGATGTAATTAAATTACTTGAAAATAGAAATATTAAAGGTGAAATAGTGCTTTTTATTGCTAGTAAGGATGATGATGAGTACAATGATTAATTGGTATCCAGGTCACATGAAAAAGACAAAGGATATGATGATAGAAAATTTAAAAATAGTTGATATTGTTATTGAAATATTAGATGCCAGAATACCCCTTTCTAGTAAGAATCCAGATATAGAAAAATTATCTAAAAATAAAGTACGTGTATTAGTATTAAATAAAATAGATTTGGTTGATGAAGGAAAACTTAAGGAATGGGAAGATTACTTTTTAAGTAATGATATAGCTGATTATTTTATTCCACTTAGTGTTGAGAAAAATAAGAATTTTTCTGAATTAAGAAATATTGTAAATAAGATATACAATGAGAAGTTGGAAAAAATTAAGAAAAAAGGTCTTAGAAAAACGGTTGTAAGAGCTTTGATTGCAGGGATTCCTAATGTTGGTAAGTCTAAGTTTATAAATAAATTTTCAAATAAAAATAAGGCAAAAGTAGGAAACAAGCCTGGTTTTACTAGAGGTAAACAATGGATAAGTGTAGATGAAAAATTTGAATTATTGGATACTCCTGGTATACTTTGGCCAAAATTTGAAGATGAAGTTGTAGCATATAATTTAGCAATAACAGGCTCTATAAAAGATGATGTATTGCCACTTGAAAAGGTTGTAATGAAGTTACTAGATATTATGAGAAATAGAGATTTACTTTCAAATTTAGTAAAAGTATATGATTTGAATATTGAAGAAATATCAATGAAAGATAATATAGAAATATTAAAAATATTAGAAAAAAGATTAGGTATATCAAAAAATGATGAATTTGATTTTACCGTTATAGCGAGAAGAATTTTAAAAGAATATAGAATGGGCAAATTGGGTAGATTTTTACTTGAATTGCCTCAAGATTTTGGAAAGAAGGATTAAATGAATTTTAAGGATTACAATTTAAGTAATGAAATGCTGAATGCATTAGAAGAAAAAGGATTTGTATCACCAAGTGAAATACAAGCCTTAGTTATACCTGAACTATTAAAGGAGAGAACACATTTAATAGGTCAAGCTCAAACAGGAACAGGAAAGACGGCTGCCTTTTCTATACCTATACTTGAAACTATAAAGCCAAACAAGAAAGTTAAAGCGTTAATACTTGCGCCTACAAGAGAACTTGCAAATCAAGTTAGTGATGAAATATATTCTCTTAAAGGTAAAAAAGATATTAGAGTTTTAGCAGTTTATGGTGGAGCTTCTATAGAAAATCAAATTAAGAATCTTAAAAAGGGAGTAGATATTGTTGTAGGTACACCAGGTCGTGTTATAGATATGATAAATAAAGGTGTATTAAAGTTGGATGAACTTGAATATTTTGTATTAGATGAAGCAGATGAAATGCTTAATATGGGATTTATAGAAGATATAGAACTTATACTTGAATCAACTAACGAAGATAAGAAAATGTTATTTTTCTCTGCAACTATACCAAAACCAATATCTGAAATAGCAAAAAGATTTATGCCAGAACATAAGGTTTTAAAAGTAAAGAAAAAAGAATTGACGACAAATCTTACTGAACAAATATATTTTGAGGTAAGACGTGAAGATAAGTTTGAAGCACTTTGTAGAGTTTTAGACTATAAGCCAGATTTTTATGGTATAGTATTTTGTAGAACTAAATCAGAAGTTGATGAAGTAACTAATAAATTAAAAGCACGTAATTATGATGCTGAAGCTATACATGGTGATATTACACAAGGTTTAC
>NZ_CDRRBS010000135.1:0-2120 GCF_977040545.1 Pseudostreptobacillus sp.
TCTTTCACAATAGTAAATAAAGACCTATCACCTAGATTTATAAAACTTGTTTTTTCTCCATAAGCTTTAATACTTTGATTATCAGGATTCCCATATTTATCTGATTTTTCATCAGTTGATGGTACTAAATTATACACATCTATATAGTATATATTTTTACCTTCATTTAAAGTATCTTCTATAAAAATGTTAATTGCATTACCTAATTTTACAGCTTTCTCCCAATTAAATGCTCTAATAACAGCAGAATTTTTAGGAATATAAGCTATATTTTTATTATACAATACTACATACCATTCATTTTTATTTGCATCAACAACTTTTCCCTTATATGCAAGTCTTGAGCCTTTATTTAATACCTTTAACGTTTTTGATTTTGAGTTTGGTTGTATTTTTAAAGCAATTTGTCTATTAAAATATACAAAATAATTAAAATCTTTATTAAAATATTTATCAAATTTTAAATTTAAAGTATAATTATTAGTCCTTACCTTTTTTTCTACAATCTTTTCAGTTTTTTCAACTTCTTCTACTACACTATTTTTACTTTTATCATTAACTTCTTCTTCAGTAAATGATATCATAGGAAATAGTATTAAAGATATAATAAATAAATACTTTTTCATTAAATCACCTCTTTATTATATATCAACAGATACAATTTTTGATTCCCCAACTTCCTTATTCATAGATACACCATATAGTCTATCTGCCCCCTTCATAGTCTCTTTATTATGTGTTATAAGGATAAATTGTGATTTTTCTATAAATCTTCTTAATAACTCAACTATTTTTTTCGTATTTCTTTCATCTAGTGCTGCTTCTATTTCGTCAAAGAAAGTAAACGGTGATGGTTTAAACATAAATATAGCCATTATAAAAGAAACAGCAAGCATAGATTTTTCTCCCCCAGATAAAAGTAAAAGAGTTTGTTCAGGTTTATTTTTATATTTAACACTTAATTCAAGACCGGAAGAAAGAATATCATCTGGATTTGTAAGTTTAATATCACCTCTTGCACCATAAAATATTTCTGAACACATGTATTTAAAATTATTTTTAATTTCAGTCAAAGCATACGAAAATTTAGTTTTCATTTCATCATCTATTTTAGAAATTAATTCTCTTATAGATCTTGAAGACTTTTCTAAATCTTGCATTTGCTCTAATAAAATGCTGTGTTTTTCAAATTCTATATTATACTCTTCTATTGAAGAAAGATTTACTAATCCAATATTATTTTTCTTATATTCTAATGAAGATATATCTCTTTTAATACCATTAATATCTTCCTCACTGATATTAAAGTATTTATCACTATTTTTAATATTATCTACTTTTTCTTCCTCTATTCTCATATTTTCTAAAGTATTCTCTAAATCATTAGAATTTCTAATAATATTTTCAGCTAATTTTTCAGATAAATTACTTTCTTTTATTAATTCTTTTTCAAGTTCATTTCTTACTTTAATTAAATTATGTTCTTTTTCATCTATCAATTTAAGTAAATCTTCAAACTTTTTAATATTCTCATTATTACTATTTTTTTCTTTTTCTATATTTTTAACAAGTTCTTCATACTCTCTTAAATTTAAATCAAACTTTTCAAATAGCTTATCTTTATCATTTTCAAAAGCAAATATATCATCAATATCTTTACTTAATATATCATATTGATTTTTAATATCTTTTTTATTATTTAAGATATTAGTATATTTTTCATTTAAAACTGCATATTCAACATTAATCGTATTTAATTTTTTGGTCAACTTATTAATATTCCCTATATTACCAAGTTCTATTTCTAAATCTTGCTTAATATCAAATATTTCATCTAATCTTTCACTATTTTTTTTAATATTCTCTTTATTCAAGTCTATTTTATCTTTATTTTCAACAATAGATGTTTCTGTTTCTTTAATTTCATATTCTATAGTTTTAATTGCTCTTGTAATTGAAGATATTTTATAATTAACATCCTCTATACTATTTTTAACTTCATTTAATTTACCTATATTCTCATTTTTAAATACATCTGAAAGTTCTTCTTTTAAAGAATATATATTTTGTGTAATTTTTTCATATTGACTATCAGCTTCAGATTTCAATTTTTCTATACT
>NZ_CDRRBS010000136.1:0-2117 GCF_977040545.1 Pseudostreptobacillus sp.
ATCGTTTAACATATCTTTTAATTGCATTGATTTTGTAAATACAATTAATAAATCTGCCTCTCCATTATATTCACTAGGTTTATATGCTTTTGATGTTAAAGTTTCTTCAACACCTAAGTTTATAAACTTAATACCATTTTGATTTATAGCATCTACATTTTCTTGCCATAGATCTAAAAATACTACATCATGTCCAGATTTTTTTAGCATAGAACCATAAGTAGCTCCCATTGCTCCTGAACCTGCAATTACAACTTTCATACTTCCTCCTACAAAGTTATTTTTTTCTCTAATTGTAATTATACATGTTTTTGTTATAAATTTCAATAGTTTTGGGTTCTTCACAAATATTTAAGGGATGATAATATTTAAAATTAAAAAAGTATCTAATTTATGACTTTAAAACTATAATTTATATATAGTTTCAATATAAGTCTTTATTAGATACTTTTTGTAGTTTAAAAATACAATAGACTTAACTATTGTTTTATTATTCTTAATTATATATCAACTTATTTATATTCTTTAGGTAACATTAAATATTTTAAAAAACTAAAGAAATATTCCATATTTCTATACCTATAAGCATTTCTCTTAGTAACTTTAATCTTATTATTTAATCCTTCTAGCTTCCCTTTGCTTATATTATGTATGGAATGTACTATTAACCGTTTTATTCTCTTTAGCTTATTATTAGCAAATCTTACAAGTGATTCTATTAAACTCTCTCTTGTAGCATTAAACCAATTCTCCCAAGAAATACTAGCTTCTTCAAAACTAAATAGATTAAATATTCTATTCATTTCTTCTTTTATAGCATAACATATAGATATCTTCTTATGTTTATTTAAGATATTATCTAAATTATTACTATCATTTAAACTTAGTCTACTACTATTTTTTAATAATAACCATCTTGCTTTTTTAATTTTACTATACTCCATTCTAAAGTCTATCATTTCATTCTTAAGTTCTTTTCGCTTTAATGTATCTTGTTCACACTTAACAATATCATATAATTCTTTAGCTTTTAAATAATTCTCTCTAGCTATTTAAAGTATAATCTACCAAAATATATTCATAGAAAAATTAACTTAACAATTTATTTTTATCATATATAAAAAAATACTTAGAAGCATTTTTCTAAGTATTTTATATCAAATTAATGAACGTGATTAATAATTATATTTTCTAATTATACATTTAACTCTTTTTTTAAAGCTTCTTGTAATACATTTGAAAAATTAATGTTATTATTAATTGCTAATTCATTAAGCCAACTTGGTATTGATACATTTTTTCTTACTATTTGACTTTTACATTCTTGAACATATTTTTTCATATCTAAAGTTACTAAAGTTTTAAAACTTTCATTTTCAATAAAGTATTCTTTATCCTCTTCATCAATAGATAATGAAATACTATTTATATCTGAAGGTTTAGGTAATTCTATACCTTTAACAAAATCATCATAAAGCCAAGTTCCCATATAGTCTTCTGCACTCGATATAGCCTCGTTTAATGTTTCACCTTCTGTAGCTCCATTATCAAAATCAGGGAAAATTACAACATATCCCCCTTCAATAGCTTTATGAAAAATAGCTGGATATACTACTAACATATAAGTCCTCCTTAATCAAGGTAACAAGCAAGGTTTATTTTAACCCCGCTTGTTTTAAAATTGCTTGTTCTGTCCCTTTTTTCAATTCTTTTCTATGGTCAGAAACTTCGGTGTATTTGCCCGTAATTGGATTAAAAAACTTTTTATGTGAACCCTTTCCACCTTTTACTTGGATAAATCCATTTTTTAAAAGTAATCTAATCATTTCCGTTGACGTCATAGGCATTTCCAATCACCTCAGTACAATTATACACAATTTTAAGTATAAAATCAAGCAAAGAATATTCAAAATAATATTGTTTTTTATTTCTCAAAAATTATAATTTGTTTTTTTATTTTTTAATAAACTCTCACTACTTCCTTATTATACATATTTTTTATTCAATAATTCAAAGTATTTAGTAACTTTTAAAGAGAGGTATTTATTATAAATATACAAGGATTATTAACATAAATATTAGGTAAGTTATTTTACTTCTCCTTTCTCTATACAATT
>NZ_CDRRBS010000137.1:0-2067 GCF_977040545.1 Pseudostreptobacillus sp.
ATTACATTTTTCTTCTTCACTTAATTCCTTGTATTTATTTGTTATATTAGCTTCTCTTAAAAGTTCATCAACACATAATTCATATACTGAAGAATCTTGTCTTAAATCTATACTAGATAAATGATATCCAAATACTTTGACAGCTTCTATCAACTCAATTAAACTACCATTTAATAAAATTTTATCACTATTTTTTTCAAGTGAATCTTTTATTATATATAGATCATTTAAAAATTTAATATTATTATAGTAATCATCATATTTAACATCTAATTTTTTAACAAGTAATATATCAAATGTTTCTTTAAGATTTTCTAAAATATATCCTAATGCTTTTCTATACGGTTCATACATTCTATGTTCAGATTTATCATTAGATTTAGATGCTAATACTTCTAATTCTTTCGTAATATTTTTCTTTAAAGATGAAATTGATAATTCTCTATATAACTTTTCTACCTCAGAAATATAGAAAGTTAGTGCTGTTTCAACTTGAGAGTTTATAGCCTCTCTAAGAGTTTTATCTGTAACAAAAGGATTACCATCTCTATCTCCACCTATCCACGTTCCCATAAGTATAGGATGAAGATTATCGGACTTAATATTGTATTCTTCAAGTTTATCTTTAAATTTATTATTAATTATTGGTATAGCTTTTAAGAATGTTGAATTATAATAACTCATTGAATTTGTAATTTCATTACTTACCTTAAGTTTTGAATTTCTTAATATATCCGTTTCCCATAAAAGTAATAATGCTCTTTTTAATTCAATTTTCCATTTTTCTTCATCTACAATACCATAATCTACCAATTCTCTTTTTTCAAGTATTTTATATATATTTTGCATTAAATCAAGTACAGATTTTCTTTGTACTTGAGTAGGGTGAGCTGTTAAAACTGGTGTAACAGTTATACTCTCTAATTTTGATATTAATTCATCTTTAGAATATTTAGAAAAATTTAGTTTGTTTATAATATCTTCTAGACTACCCGTTCTAACTTCTTTTTTTATATCCATATTTCTTATTAATTTTGCTTGATATACATCTTCAAGTATATTTATTAATATAGGGATAATAGATAACAATCTAACAACTTTAGAAATATATTTTAAATCTTTATTAAATAAATTATCATCTAAATTTAAAACTTCCTCTATATTTACATCATCTACAATTGTACTTAAAATATCTTTTAATACTGATATTTCAGTATTTAATAACTTTTTCTCTAAACTTATTTGACTATCTGGTTTTAAAAAAGACTCCATAACTACCTCTTTTATTTTCTATTTTTTGATCTTGACCCTCTACTTCTTTTTCTCTTACCTTCTCCTGAACTTTTATCAGAATTGGCTACCTCTACCATAGGTTTGTCATTTTTTCTTTTTCCTTTATTTAAAGTTTTCATAATTAATTCTGCTTCTTCAAGTGGCGCACTAACAAATGAGAAGTTTGCCATTACCTTAACATCTTTTATTTTTCTTCCAGGTACTTTTGTCTTTTCATGTATAAGTTTTAATAACTTATTAACATTTAATCCATCTTTTTCTCCAAGTGCTATGAATAATCTAGTATTATCATTCATTTCTACCTTAACATTCTTAATTTTAGAATAACTTGAAGCTATAAACTCATCATCATATACATGACGAAGAAGAGATGCAACAACTGCTTCAGTATTTTTACCTTTAAGTATTTTTTGAGCTAATTCTAAATATGGTTTATAATCATTTTCAAGCATAATTTCTTCAACTGAAGCAACTAATACTTCCTCTTTAGCTCTTAATATATCTTCTACATCTGGTATAGATTCTTTTTTTATATCAGACTTAGTTTCTCTTTTAATTTGAGCTAATTTTCTTGATTCTTGTGGAGTAACAAAAGTTATAGCTATACCTTTATTTCCAGCTCTTCCTGTTCTTCCAATTCTATGTACATAAGAGTCAGATTCTTGAGGTATAGAATAATTTATTACATGTGTAAGATTACTTACATCTATACCACGTGCTGCAACATCAGTTGCAACTAATATAGTTAATATTTTATTCTTAAATAAATCTAAT
>NZ_CDRRBS010000138.1:0-2031 GCF_977040545.1 Pseudostreptobacillus sp.
ATATTCTCTTCTTTAAGTTCTATAATAGAATATTCCTTCCCTTTAAATTCTATCTTTTTACCTGCAGATCTAGCTGAGGCATATAGGTATAAATTATCAAATTGTATATTTCTTTCTTCTATAACTTTTAAAAAAGTTCTTCCTACAAGTCCTGTAGCACCTACTATTGCAATATTAATCATTTTTAACACTTCCTTTAAACACATATTGACTTAAACCAGTCATATATAATTCTTCATCTATTTTTTCAATTTTTAAATTACCACCTAATAACTCAACATTTACATTTTTATCAGTTAAATCTAAAATATTAGATATATATGCTGAAGCTATAGAGCCTGTTCCACAAGCAAGTGTTAGCCCTGCACCTCTTTCATAAGTCATTACTTTAATATTTTTCTTATCTAAAACTGATACAAAGTTAACATTTATACTATCAGGAAATAATTCTTTATTATTTTGTATTATTTTTCCAACTTTAGTCACATAATCTTTATTTAAATTTTTCTCATCAACATATATTACTATATGTATAGTACCTGTAAAAACATAATGATAAATATATTCTATACCATCAATTATAATAATATTATTTAATGATAAATCTAAAGGTTTACCCATATTTACCCTTACATTAAAATTATCATCAATTTTTATATATTCAATTTTTTTTATTCCGGCTAAAGTATCAATTTCTATATTTCCATTATCCTCTACCAACCCATTTTCAACTAAATATTGAGTATAACATCTTATGCCATTTCCACACATCTTAGCACGACTACCATCAGAATTAAAAAACTTCATAAAAAATTTATCATTTCTTCTTTCAGCTACTATTAAACCATCTGCACCAATGCCAAATCTTCTATCACATAACTTTGAAACTTTTTCGCTAGAAATATTTTCATTAGTTATTATAAAGTCATTACCAAGTCCTGTGTATTTTTGAAATTCCATTTATATCAAACCTTTTGATTTAAGTAATTCTTTTAACTTAATATCTGTTTCATCTGATGTTTCCATTAAAGGTTCTCTAACTTTCTTATTTTTTATTAATCCCATTATATTCATAACAGCTTTAATTGTTACAGGATTACCTTCAATAAACATATTTTTATGTATATCATACATATATTTATGGTGATTAAATTGTTCAGTACCTTTAAGTATAAATTGAGCTGCAACCTCTTTAGGCAATGCATTTGCAGTAACTGAAATAACACCAACTGCTCCAATAGATAACATAGGTAATATCAAATTATCTTCCCCAGATAATATATCAAATTCTTCACTTACATTATTGGCTATCTCTATCATTTGTTCTATACTACCAGTTGCTTCTTTTACTCCAACAATATTTTTAACTTTTGATAATTCAATAGTTGTCCTAGCTTCTATATTTACTCCAGTTCTTGAAGGAACATTATATAATATTACATCTATACCAACTTCAGCAATTTTCTTAAAATGTTCTATTATTGCTTTTTGAGTAGGTTTATTATAATACGGTGCAACAGAAAGAACTGCATCAACTCCTATTTCTTTACAAATTTTAGTTAATTCTACTGCTCTTTTTGTTGAATTACTTCCTGCCCCTGCAACTACCTTTACTTTTCCTTTAGATTTTTCTGTTACAAAGGTGATAACCTTTATATACTCTTCTTCACTTAGAGTAGCTGCTTCTCCTGTTGTTCCACAAACAACTATACCATTTGTTCCATTTTCTATTTGAAAATCTAAAAGCTCAGATAATTTATCATAATCAACTTCTAAATTATCTTTAAACGGTGTTATTAGTGCAACATAACTTCCTGTATATTTCATTTTATTTCTCCTTTTGATAATCTAAAATCTACAAAACCATTAAATCTTTCTAAATCCAATTTATCTTTTAAATCACTTTTATTAACTCTAATTTTTAATTCCCTCAATTTTTCAAAATCTTTAATATGATATAGATAATTCGCTTCCATTAAATCTAGTATCATTAAAAATTTAATTTTATAAACTTCTATTTCTGGATAAAAT